>NZ_SMJX01000429.1 GCF_004348535.1 Actinomadura sp. KC216 | reverse complement strand
CCCCCATCTCGTACCGGGCGATGAACACCATCCCGGAACACTGGATCCCGTTCATCCCGGTGCGCGTGCCAGGCGACAACCGCGAAATCCAGCTCCAGCGCGCCGCGATGCCCAGCGTCGTGGACGGCAAGCCCGTTCCCGCGCGCACCACTCTCCTCCGCTACGGCTTCGACGCAGGAAAGCAGTACTTCGTCAACGAAGAGGAAGTCCCACAAGCGGGCACCCGCCTCTCCGTGGCCTTCAACCGGACCCGCTGGCGGGACGGCCGCGTCGTCCTCTGGCTGAGCGCCCACCGCGGCACAGGCCGAGGCGAGGCTTCAAGCGGCCTCCGCTTCGACACCCTGCTGGACACCCCGACGACACCTGCCGCCGGTTGATTCAGCCGGTGCCGCTGTTGGGCGGGCTGGGGTCGCGAGGGCTCACCAGGCCGCTCTGGTAGGCGAACACGACGAGCTGGGCACGGTCGCGGGCGCCGAGCTTGGTCATCGCCCTGCTGACGTGGGTCTTGGCCGTGGTGGGGCTGAGCACCATCGTTTCGGCGATCTCGTCGTTGCTCAGCCCGTGGGCGACCAGCGCGACGACTTCGCGTTCCCTGTTGGTCAGCGGCTCCATTCCCGCCGCGGCCAGCACGTCCGGTGGCCGGGCGACGAACTCGCTGATCAGCCGGCGGGTGACCGAGGGAGACAAGAGCGCGTCGCCGCGGTCGGCCACGCGCAGCGCCTGGAGCAGCTCGGCGGGGTGGGTGTCCTTGAGCAGGAAGCCGCTGGCGCCGGCGCGCAGCGCGCGGAAGATGTACTCGTCCAGCCCGTAGTTGGTGAGGATGACGACGCGGACGCCGGCCAGCCGCGGGTCGGCGACGATCTGCCGGGTCGCCTCGATGCCGTCGAGCACCGGCATCTGGATGTCGACCAGCGCGATGTCCGGGCGGTGCTCGGCGGCCAGCGCGATCGCCTGCCGCCCGTCGGCGGCCTCGGCGACCACGTCGATGTCGTCCTCGGAGTCGAGCAGCGACCGGATCCCGTTGCGGATCAGCACCTGGTCGTCGGCCAGCAGGACACGGATCATGCCGCCGCCCGGATCGGCAGTTCGGCGCGCACCCGGAAGCCGCCGCCCTCGCGCGGCCCGGCGTGCAGGCGGCCGCCGAGCTCGGCGACCCGTTCGCGCATGCCGATCAGGCCGAGGCCCTGGCCCGCCGATGGGGAGCGGGTGACGGTGCCGTCGTTGTCCACCTGGACGATCAGCTCGTCCGGCCCGTAGCGCACCTGGACCGTGGCGCTCGCGCCCGCGGCGTGCCGCGAGACGTTGGTGAGCGCCTCCTGCACGATGCGGTAGGCGGCCTGGTCGACGTCGCGCGCGAGCGGGCATCGCGCGCCGGTCACCGTCACGGTGACCGGCAGCCCGGCCGTGCGCGCCCGCGCCACCAGGCTCTCCAGCTGGCCGAGGCCGCTGCCCTGGCCGTTCTCATCAGCGCGCAGCACGCTGAGTGTGGCCCGCAGTTCCCTGGCGGCGTCCGCGCCGGCCTCCTGGATCGCCAGCAGCGCGGGCGGCACCTCCTCGCCGCGCTTGCCCGCCAGGTGCACCTCGACGCCGGCGTGCAGCTGGATCACCGAGATGCTGTGCGTGAGCGAGTCGTGCAGCTCCCGGGCGATGCGCAACCGCTCCTCGACGGCCCGGCGCCTGGCGGCCTCGTCCTTGGTCCGCTCCGCCTCCTCGGCGCGCTGCTCCACCTCGCGCAGGTGAAGCCGCCACATGTGGGCGGTGACGAGCATGACGCCCGCGGAGATGAGCCATCCGGCCCCGTAGAGCCTCCGCAGGCCGCGATCGGTACGCATTCTCCGAGGATACGGACCGGTTCCGCGGGCACATCCTCCCCCGGGACCCATTGCCGCCTACTCCCGCCGTAGTACACGGGCGGGCGGCTCACTCCCCGCTGAGCAGCAGAAAGATACTTCCTGGACCCGACGACCGAAGGCCTGCGGGGTCGGCACCATCGTCCCCATGACACAGATATCGAGCAGCGAACGTCCCTCAGCAACGCTGGACACGGTCGCGGAGGTGCTGAGGCCGGGGGACGACGGCTACCCCGAGGCCGCGGCGGTCTTGTTCGCCGGCGGCACGCCCGACCTGGTGGTCCGTCCCCGCGACGCGGCCGGGGTGGCGGCGGCGCTGCGCCACGCGGCCGACACCGGGCTGGCCGTGACGGTGCGGTCCGGCGGACACAGCATGGCGGGGCTGAGCACGAGCACCGACGGAATGATCATCGACACGCGGCGGATCAACGATGTGCGCCTGCTGGACCCGGCCTCCGGGCGGGTGCGCGTCGGCGCGGGCGCGACCTGGGGCGCGGTGGCCGCCACGCTGAGCCCGCACGGGCTGGGGCTGACCGCGGGTGACACCAGGCAGGTCGGCGTGGGCGGGCTGACGCTGGGCGGCGGCATCGGCTGGATGGTGCGCCGGCACGGCCTCGCCATCGACAGCCTGGCGGCGGTCCAGCTGGTCACCGCGGACGGCCGGCTGATCGGCGCGGACGCCGTCGAGCACGCCGACCTGTTCTGGGCGCTGCGCGGCGGCGGCGGCAACTTCGGCGTCGCGGTCGGCTTCGACTTCATCGCCCAGCCGATCACCACCGTGCATTTCGGAACGATCAGCTACCGGAGCGGCGACCTGCCGGGACTCATCGCCGGCTGGCGCGACCTGATGCGGGCCGCCGACGAGAAGCTGACCACGACGCTCAGCTTCATGCCGGCGATGCCGGGGCATCCCGCGGGCATCACGCTGACGTGCTGCTACGCCGATTCGGACGCCGACGAGGCGGAGCAAGCGCTGCGCCCGTTCCGAGCACTCGCCCCCCTCGTCTCCGACACCATCAAGGCCATGCCCTACGCCGACGTGCTGGAGGATGTCGGGCCGCTGCCACCCGGACTGCGCATGGAAGTGCGCAACACCTTCTTCAGCACGCTCGACGACACGCGCGTCGCCGCCGTCGACGCCTTGTTCACCGGCGGCGGAGCGGCGCTCTCGCTACGCAGCATGGGCGGCGCCGCCGCACGCGTCAGCCCGGACGCGACCGCCTTCGCCCACCGGGACGCCGAAGTCATGGCGGCGGCCGCCTTCCTGATCCCCGACGCCGCACCGCCCGGGCTCCTGGACCAGGCGTTGCACCGGTGGTCGCAGGTGAGCGCCCTGGGCTCGGGCGCCTACGTCGGATTCCTCGGCTCGGCCGAACCCGCGGACGTCGCGGCGGCCTACCCGCCCGACACCTACCGGCGCCTGGCCGCGGTCAAACGCCGCTACGACCAAGCCAACGTGTTCCGCCGCACCCACAACGTCCTCCCCGCCTAGCCCTGCCTGTTCGGGCTTCCGCACGAGGAATGACCAGGTGGTTACCTGCTCGTTGGGGTGGGTGCCGCGTCGAGCGGGCGGTTGGGGATCTCGTGCGGGGGGTCGAGGTAACCGGAGGCCTGCATGAGGAAGAGGGCCGCGTACCTTCCCTTGCGCGCCATCAGCTCGTCGTGGGTGCCCTGCTCGACGATGGCGCCGCCGTCCATGACGTGGATCCGGTCGGCGCTGCGGACCGTGGAGAACCGGTGCGAGATCAGCAGCACCGTGCGGCCCTTGAAGAGGTGCCGGATGTGGCGGAACAGGCGTTCCTCGGCCTCGGGATCGAGGGCGGCGGTCGGCTCGTCCAGGATGACGAACGGCGCGTCGCGGTAGAACGCGCGGGCGAGCGCCAGCCGCTGCCACTGGCCGCCCGACAGGTCCTCGCCGTCCGTGAACTCCTTGCTCAGCACCGTCGCGTACGCGCGGGGGAGGGCCGAGAGGAAGTCGTGCGCGCCCGCCTGCCGGGCGGCCCGGATGATCTCGCCGTGGTCGGCGGGCCGGTCCGCCCGGCCGAACGCGATGTTGTCCACCGCGGGCAGCTTGTAGCGGACGAAGTCCTGGAAGAGCACGGCGGAGACCTCGCGGAGCCGCGCCGGATCGGCCAGCGGAGCGTCGTCGAGCAGCAGCGTCCCCGCGTCCGGGCTGTAGAGACCGGCGAGGATCTTGGCCAGCGTGGTCTTGCCGGAGCCGTTCGGGCCGACCAGCGCCACGATCTCGCCGGCGCGCAGCGTCACG
The DNA here is from genome assembly GCF_004348535.1 of Actinomadura sp. KC216. Lineage (GTDB taxonomy): Bacteria > Actinomycetota > Actinomycetes > Streptosporangiales > Streptosporangiaceae > Spirillospora. The sequence continues at coordinate 1,726 of NZ_SMJX01000429.1, read as the reverse complement.
GTCACGTCGCGCAGCGCCGGACGCGCCGAGCCAGGGTAGGTGAACGCGATGCGTTCGGCGTGCAGGCCCCGGAAGCCCGTAGGCGGAGGCTGTGCGGGACGCTCCTCGGCGCCGGGCGCCGTGAAGGTCCTGAGGTCCTGAAGGTAGAGGACGGTCTCCGCCATGGTGCCCATCAGCCCGCCGACCATCTGGATGCGGGTGGACAGCAGCCAGAGCCCGGTCAGCGCGGCCAGCGCGGTCGGCAGATCGATGAAGCCGCCGCCCATCAGCCACCAGATCGCGCCGACGACCGCGATGATCAGCAGGTCGCCGGCGAGGCGGGCGCCGATCTTGCGCCGCAGGTGGCGGCGCTGGGTGCGGACGGTCCCGTCGATCTCGCGCTCGTACGCGGCGTCCCAGCGGCCCCGCAGCAGCGGCCCGAGGCTCAGCGCGCGGACCTCCTTGGCCTCCTCCCGCCCGGTCATCAGGCGCTCGAAGTACTCCCGGACGCGGCGGTTCTCGGCCAGGTCGTAGTGGAGGCCGTAGGTGGCGTTGCGCTCGGCGCGGGCGGCGCGCATCGTGGGGATCGCGCTGAGCACGGCGAACGGCAGCAGCCACCAGGCCATCGCGATGAACACGGCGCTCACGGCCAGGGCGGTGAGCAGCGCCTGCAGCACCGCGACCAGCGTGGTGATCACGACCACGGGCTGGCCGCGGGAGGCGAACACGGCCCGCTGCAGGCGGTCGTGGAACACGGGGTCCTCGAACCGGGGCAGGTCGGCGCGGACGGCGCCGCGCAGCACGAGCGCGATGACGTGGCGGTCCATCCGCACGCCGAGTATCCGCCGCCGCGCCGTGGTGACGGCGTCGAGGATCCCGCCCACGGTGCGGAGCGCGACCAGCACCCCGAGGCCGGCGAGGACGGACGAGGCATCCGGCGACCGCATCCCGCCCCCGCCGGAAACGTCGCCCGCCAGCGCGGCCCGCAGAACCAGAAGGCTCATGCCCAGGCCCAGCGCGCCGGCGAGCTGGACAGCCACCAGCGTCAGCAGGGAGCCGCGGTCGGCCTGCCAGCCCAGCCGCACCGCGAGGGCCGCGGACCGCGACAGGTTCAGCAGCCCGGCCGCCGCCTCGTCCCGCTTGGCGGTCACCGTCTCGTCCCGCTTGGCGGTCACCATCGCGCCATCCAGGCGCGGTGCTCCTCGGCGACGGCGCGGTGCGTCTCCCGGTAGCGGTACTCGTGCCCCTCGAACGGCAGCAGGACGAGCCGGGCCCGCCCGCCCGCGGCCAGGATCGCCCGGTAGAGCTCCACGGACTGCTCGGGCGGGGTGGCCGGGTTGCCGTCGTCGGAACCGTGGACGAGCAGCACCGGCCGGTCGATCAGGTCGGCGAAGTGCAGGGCGCTGAACGCGTGGTACAGCTCCGGGGCCGCCCAGTAGAAGCGCTTCTCGTGGTGGAACCCGGTGGGTGTCAGCGTGCGGTTGTAGCAGCCGCTGTGGACGACGGCGGAGACCAGGTCGGGGACGTGCGCGAGGGCGTAGAGGGCCAGGGTCGCGCCGAAGCTGTGGCCACCGACGGCGACAGGGCCGTCCCAGTGCTTCCTGGCCGCTTCCACGGCGCCGATGATCTGCGCGTGCAGCAGGCCGGGCGTCGCGTCGGCGGGCCAGTACAGCGGCAGATCCAGGATCGCGACCGGATGACCGGCTTCGTCCAGGTCGATCGGGGCCGCGCACGGGGCGTCGGCGTC
>NZ_SMJX01000428.1 GCF_004348535.1 Actinomadura sp. KC216 | reverse complement strand
CCGCCCCGCGGCCCCCGGACCCGCGTCCCCTTCCACCGGCGGGACCCGCTCAAGCGGCTGAACGTCGGGCTGCTCGTCGTCGCGTTCGTGCTGTCGCTGTTCGCCGGACGGCTCGTCCAGCTCCAGACGATCGAGTCCGACAAGTACTCCGAGCAGGCGATGCAGCAGCGGCTGCAGAAGATCGAGCTGCCCGCCATCCGCGGCGACATCACCGACGCGCAGGGCCACCCGCTCGCCATGACGGTGGAGGCGCGGGCGATCTTCGCCGACCCGCACATCATCGAGCCGGGCAAGCGGCAGGGCATCGTGAACGCGCTGGCCCCGACGCTCGGCCTCGACCCCGCGACCGTGATGAAGCAGATCAGCAAGCCCAACAGCCGGTTCGTGTACCTGGCGCACGGCGTCCGGCCCGACCAGGCCCGGCTGATCATGTCGTGGAACCTCCTCGGAATCGGGACACTGCCGGAATACCGCCGCGAGTACCCCAACGATTCGCTCGCCGCGGGCGTCATAGGGTTCGTGAACGACACCGGGAACGGCGCCGCGGGGCTGGAGAGCTCCATGAACGGCGTGCTCGCCGGCCGCAAGGGCTGGCAGCGGGTCGAGATCAGCCTCGATGGCCAGCACATCCCCATGGGCGAGGACCAGCGGCGCCCGTCCAAGCCCGGCCGCGGCGTGCGCCTCACGATCCAGCGCGACCTGCAATTCAAGGCGCAGCAGGCGATCGAGAAGCAGGTCAGGGCGACGAGGGCGAAGAGCGGCAGCGTCATCGTCATGGACCCGCGCACCGGCCGGCTGCTCGCCATGGCCTCCGCGCCCGGGTTCGACCCGAACGACTACGCGAAGTCCGACGCCGACGTGTGGGGCAGCCCGCTGGTCCAGGAGGCGTACGAGCCGGGCAGCACCGGCAAGGTCGTCACGGCCGCCGCCGTCATGGAGCACGGCGGCGTCACCCCGCACACCCCCTACACCGTCCCCGACAGGATCAGGAAGTACGACGTCCAGTTCAAGGACTCGCACCCGCACCCGACCGAGCGGCTCACCTTCGCCGGCGTCCTCGCAACCTCAAGTAACGTCGGCACCATCATGGCCAGCGAGAGCATCAGCTCGCAGCGGCTCCACCAGACGCTGCGCGACTTCGGGTTCGGGCAGAAGACCGGCCTGCCGCTGCCCGGCGAGACGCCCGGCCTGCTGAAGCCGCCCGCCCAGTGGTCGGGCACCGACCGGTACCCCATCGCGTTCGGCCAGACGGTCTCGGTGAACGCGGTGCAGATGGCGAGCGTGTACGCGACCATCGCCAACGGCGGCGTGCGCGTCCAGCCCACGCTCGTCGAGGGCACCGTCGGCGAGGACGACAGGTTCACGCCCGCGCCGGAGCCGCCGCGCAGGCAGGTCATCAGCGCGCGGACGGCCCGGCAGATCAGCGACATGCTGGAGGGCGTGACGACCGAGGAGGGCACGGCCCCCAAGGCCCAGATCCCCGGCTACCGCGTCGCGGGCAAGACCGGCACCGCCGAGAACGTCAACCCGCGCACCGGCACCTACGAGGGCGGCGGCTACACCGCGTCGTTCGCGGGGTTCGCCCCGGCCGACGATCCGCAGCTGGTCGTGCAGGTCGTCCTCCAGGATCCCAAGCGGGGCAGCCACTATGGTGGCGATGCGGCTGCGCCGGTCTTCAAGGACGTGATGAGCTTCGCCCTGCGGTCCGAGAAGATCCCGCCCACGGGGAGCCGGCCGCCGACCGTCCAGATTCGCGCCCGAAACTGACCGCAGCGAGTACTCTCCTCGCCTGTGAGTCCACCACGACGACCCGTGCACCAGCAGTCCCGTCCCGCCCGCACCGAGAACAACGCTCACACCGAAAGAAACGTCATGCGTCCCACCACCAATCCGGCCCGTCCGCTGAGCGGGCTCGCGGCGCTCCTCGGGATCGAGCGCGGAGGCTGGGACGAGGTCTCGGCGACGGGCATCACGCACGACTCGCGGGCGGTGCTGCCCGGCGACGTCTACGTCGCCCTGCCGGGCGCGCGCGCACACGGCGCGCAGTTCGCCGAGCAGGCGGCGGAGGCGGGCGCGGCGGCGATCCTCACCGACCCCGACGGGTACGACCGGGCGGCGGCGACGGGCCTGCCGGTGCTGGTGGTGGCGGACGTCCGCGCGCGGATCGGCGACGCCGCCTCCTGGGTGTACGGCGAGCCGGGACGCGACATCACCACGATCGGCGTCACCGGCACCAGCGGCAAGACCACCACCGTGTTCCTGCTGGACGCGGGCCTGCGCGCCGCCGGGATCGAGACCGGCCTGGTCGGCGGGGTCGAGGTCCGGGTCGGCGGCGACCGGGTGCCGAGCGCGCTGACCACGCCGGAGGCGACCGACCTGCACGCGCTGTTCGCGATGATGCGCGAGCGCGGCGTCGGCGCAGCGTCGATGGAGGTGTCCAGCCACGCGCTCAAGCAGGGCCGGGTCGGCGGGATGACCTACGAGGTCGCGGTGTTCACGAACCTGTCCCAGGACCACCTGGACTACCACCCGTCCATGCAGGACTACTTCTACACGAAGGCCCGGCTGTTCACGCCCGAGTACTCGCGCGTCGGCGTCGTCAACCTCGACGACCACCACGGCCGCGAGCTGCTGGAGGTCGCCACGGTCCCGGTGACGACCTTCTCGGCGTCCGGCGACCCGGCGGCCGACTGGCGGGCCGAGGACGTCCGCGTCGGCGCCGACGGCAGCGTGTTCCGCGTCGTCGGGCCCCTCGGCATCGAGGCCGACGGCGAGGTCCGGCTGGCGGGGCCGTTCAACGTCGCGAACGCGCTCGCCGCGATCGTGGCGCTGGTCGAGGCGGGCATCCCGCTGCAGGCGGCGGTGCGCGGTGTCGCGTCCCTGCCCGGCGTCCCCGGCCGCCTGGAGCGGGTCGACGAGGGCCAGGAGTTCGTCACCCTCGTCGACTACTCCCACAAGCCGGGCGCGGTCGAGGCCGTGCTGACCGCGCTGCGCCCCGTCACCGAGGGCGTCCTCACGGTGGTGATCGGCTGCGGCGGTGACCGCGACCGCGGCAAGCGCCCGCTGATGGGCGAGGCCGCGGCCCGGCTGGCGGACCGGGCGGTCTTCACCAACGACAACCCGAGGTCGGAGGATCCGCTCGTGATCCTCGCCGCTATGGTCGAGGGCGGGCTCAAGGTGCCGCAGGCCGAGCGGGCGCACATCGTGGTGGAACCCGACCGCGCGGCCGCGATCGAGCTGGCCGTGAGCCGGGCCCGCCGCGGCGACGTGCTCGTCATCGCGGGCAAGGGCCACGAGCAGGGGCAGAACGTGGCGGGGACGGTGCACCCGTTCGACGACCGGGAGGTCGTCCGGGAGGCGCTCCGGCGCCATACGACGGTGACCAGAGGGGACGGGACGCAGGCGTGATCCCACTTCCGCTGTCGACGATCGCGGAGATCACGGGAGGCACCCTCCACGGGCCTCCGGACGTCACGGTGAGCGGTCCCGTGGTGATCGACTCCCGCGCCGTGGAGCAGGGGGCGCTGTTCGCGGCGCTCAAGGGCGAGCGCGCGGACGGGCACGACTTCGCGTCCGGCGCGCTCGCCGCCGGGGCCGCGGCGGCGCTGGCGCAGCGCCCGGTGGACGGGCCGTGCGTCGTCGCCCCCGACGTCCAGGAGGCGCTCGGACGCCTCGCCAGGGGAGTGCTGGAGCGGCTCCCGGACGTGACCGTCATCGCGGTGACCGGCTCGGCGGGCAAGACGTCCACCAAGGACCTCATCGGGCAGGTCGCGGGCCGCGCCGGCCCGACCGTGTTCCCGCCCGGCTCGTTCAACAACGAGCTCGGGCTGCCGCTCACCGTGCTGCGCGCCGACGGGTCGACGCGGCACCTCGTGCTGGAGATGGGCGCGCGTGGGATCGGCCACATCTCCTACCTGACCGGCATCGCCCGCCCGGACGTCGGGGTGGTGCTGAACGTCGGCACCGCGCACGTCGGGGAATTCGGCAGCCGGGAGAACATCGCGCTGGCCAAGGGCGAGATCGTGGAGGCGGTGCCGCCGGGCGGGACCGCCGTCCTCAACGCCGACGACCCGCTGGTCGCCGCGATGGCGTCCCGCACGCGAGGCGAGGTCGTCACGTTCGGCCGGTCGCCGGGCGCCGCCGTCCGCGCCGAGGACGAGACGCTCGACGACCAGGGCCGGGCCACGTTCACGCTGGTCACGCCGGAGGGGTCCGCCCCGGTCGCGCTGCGGCTCGTCGGCTCGCACGCCGTCCCGAACGCGCTGGCCGCCGCGGCGGCGGTGCGGGCGGCGGGGATGGCGCCCGCCGACATCGCCGAGGGCCTCTCGGAGGCCGGGCCGGTCAGCCGGTGGCGGATGGAGGTCACCGAGCGGGCCGACGGCGTGACGGTGGTGAACGACGCCTACAACGCCAACCCCGACTCGACGCGCGCCGCGCTCGACGTCCTCGCGCACATGGCCCGCGGCCGCCGCGCGCTCGCGGTGCTGGGTGAAATGGCCGAACTCGGCGCATCGTCCGCCGCGGAACATGCCAAGATCGGGGAGCATGCCGCGCGGCGCGGGGTCGCCGGCCTCGTCGTCGTCGGCGCGAACGCGGCGGCGATCGCGGACGGGGCACGTCAGGTCGGGTCATGGACGGGAGAGTGCGTGCAGGTGGATGACGTCGGCGCGGCGGTGGCCGCGCTCACGGGGCGGCTGGAGCCGCGGGACGTCGTGCTGGTGAAGGGCTCTCGCGTCGCCGGACTCGAACGGGTCGCCGCGGCGGTCCTCGCGGAGGACGGCCGATGACCAACATCATCATCGCGGCCGGGGTGTCGCTGATCTTCGTGATGGTCGGCACGCCCGTGTGGATCCGGATCATGAACCGGCTCGGCTACGGCCAGATGATCCGCGACGACGGGCCGGAGGCGCACGCCAGCAAGCGCGGGACCCCCCAGATGGGCGGGACGGTCTTCATCGTCGGCTCGCTCTTCGGCTACGCCGCCGCGCACCTGTTCACCGGCACCGAGCCGACGATCTCCGGGATCCTGGTGCTGTTCCTGATGACCGGCCTCGGCCTCGTCGGGTTCGTGGACGACTACATCAAGGTGTTCAAGCAGCGCAGCCTCGGCCTGCGCAGCGGCGCCAAGATGATCGGCATCGTGCTCGTCGGCGTCGTGTTCGCCGTCGGGTCCCTCAGCTTCCCCAACGGCTACGACATCACCCCCGCGGCCCCCCACCTGTCCTTCCTGCGCGACTTCGGCCCCTCGATCGGCCCGTACCTGTTCGTGGTGTGGGCGCTGCTGCTCATCGCGGCCATGTCCAACGGCGTCAACCTGACCGACGGCCTCGACGGCCTCGCGGCGGGCCCCGCCGGGATGGTGCTGGCCGCCTACGTGATCATCGGGAACTGGCAGCTCCGCAACAGCTGCACCGACTTCGCCCTCGCCCCCAACTGCTACAGCGTCCGCGACCCCCTCGACCTCGCGGTCGTCGCCGCGGCCGTGCTCGGCGGCGTGTTCGGCTTCCTGTGGTGGAACGCGCCGCCCGCGAAGATCTTCATGGGCGACACCGGCTCGCTGGCCCTCGGCGGCGTCCTGGTCGGCCTCGCGATCCTCACCCGCACCCAGTTCCTGCTCGCCATCCTGTGCGGGCTGATCGTGATGATCACGCTGTCGGTGATCATCCAGGTGGGCGGGTTCAAGATGACGAAGAAGCGCGTGTTCAAGATGGCGCCGCTGCAGCACCACTTCGAGCTGTCCGGCTGGGCGGAGACGACGATCGTCGTGCGCTTCTGGCTGATGTCCGCGCTGTTCGTGGCGATCGGCATCGGGTTGTTCTATTTGGAATGGATGCCCAAGGAATGAGCGGAGCGAACCGGGGGGTGC
>NZ_SMJX01000427.1 GCF_004348535.1 Actinomadura sp. KC216 | reverse complement strand
GGCCGGGGACGAGGGGCGGCCGCACGACGAGGGGCGGCCGGTCAGCGGGCGAGGAGAGCGACCCATTGCCCGACCGTGGGCTGTTCGGCCAGGTCGATGAGGTCGACGTCGGCCCCCTCGGCACGCCAGCGCTCCACCAGGGTCATCAGCCGGATCGAGTCCATGCCCTGGTCGATGAGCTGGACGTCGTCGCCGACCTCCCGGGGGTCCAGGTTCAGCACGTCGGCCACATCGGCGCGGACGCGGTCCGGGGTGAGCGGGGTCCGCTCCATGGTGTCACGCTCCTTGAAGTAAAAATTAGGTAAGGCTTGCCTAAGTTCTCAATCTGGGCCATTATCGGTCAAGCCCGACTTGATCGTGTTCGAGTCCACTCTTCATGGGACCACATGATCATCAAATCATAGGCAAGGCTTACCTAATTAGGTAGCCCTAACCTCCGAGGACTGCCATGGCTCCCAATGGCATAGCGGTGGTAACCGGCGCGGCAGGCGGAATCGGTGCCGCGACGGTCGAAGCGTTAGCCGGAAATGACCGCCGCGTAGCCGCGCTCGACCTCGACGCCGACCGTGTGCGCGCACTCGCCGACCAGGCCGGCGAACGCGGCCTGGACGTCACCGGGCACGCCGTCGACGTCGGCGACGCCCCCGCCGTCGAGGCCGTGTTCGACAAGGTCGAGGCGGAGCTCGGACCCGTCACCGAGCTCGTCAACGTCGCCGGACTGCTGCGTCCGGCCGCCGTCCTGGACACCACCGACGCCGACTGGGCCGCGACCTTCGCGGTCAACGTCACCGGCGTGTTCGTCGTCTCCCGCGCCGCGGCCCGCCGGATGCGGCGGCGGCGCCGCGGCGCCATCGTCACCGTCGGCTCCAACGCCGGCGGCGTCCCCCGCTGCGGCATGGCCGCCTACGCCGCGTCCAAGGCCGCCGCCGCCCACCTCACCCGCTGCCTCGGCCTGGAGATGGCGCCCCACGGGGTGCGCTGCAACATCGTCTCGCCGGGCTCGACCGACACGCCCATGCTGCGGGCCCTCGGCGCCGGCGACGTGATCGCCGGGGACGCCGCCGCGTTCCGCACGGGCATCCCCCTCGGCCGGATCGCCGCTCCCGCCGACATCGCCGACGCCGTGCTCTTCCTGCTGTCCGAGCGGGCCCGGCACATCACCATGCACGAGCTTTACGTCGACGGCGGCGCCACCCTGCGCGCCTGAACCCCGGAGCCGATTCGTGACCATCCTCACCGAGCCCCATGCCGACCTCCTCAGCGCCTACCTGCCCGGAGACTCCTTCTTCTTCCGCTCCCCCGGCCACACCCTCCTGGCGCGCGGCACCGCCGCCACCGTCCCGACCTGCAACTCCGGCCACCCGGCGGCGACGCTCGCGCGCCGGGTGCGGGAGACGCTCGCCGAGGCGCGGGCGGCCGGGCAGCCGCGGCCGATCGTGGTCGGCGCGCTGCCCTTCGACACGACGACGCCGGCGCGGCTGACCGTCCCGGCGACCGTCCACTGGACCGGCCCGACCTGGACGCAGGAGCCGCCGGACGAGCCGCCCGTCGCGTTCGGGACCGTCCGGCAGACGCCGTCCCCCGAGACCTACAAGCAGAGCGTCGCGAAAGCCCTGGACCAGCTGGAAGAGGGCGCGCTCGAAAAGGTCGTGCTCGCCCGCGCGTTCGACCTCGACGACGTCGTCCGGGCGGACGTGCCCGCGATGCTCCACCGCCTGGCCCACGGCAACCCCGCCGGCTACGTCTTCGCCGTCGACCTCCTGCGGGGCCGCACGCTGCTCGGCGCGAGCCCGGAACTGCTCGTCCAGCGCTCCGGCGGCCTCGTCACGGCCAACCCCCTCGCCGGGTCCGCGCCCCGGCACCCCGACCCGGACGCCGACGCCCGCGCCGGCGAGGCGCTGCTCGCGTCGGCGAAGGACCTGTACGAGCACTCCATGGTCGTGGACGCCGTCGCCGCCGGCCTGCGGCAGTTCTGCGGCGACCTGGAGGTCCCGCACAGGCCGGCGCTGTCCCGGACGCCCACGATGTGGCACCTGTCGACGCGGATCCAGGGCCGGCTCCTCGACCCCGACGTCGCGTCCATCCACCTCGCGGCGGCGCTGCACCCCACGCCCGCCGTGTGCGGCACCCCGCAGGAGCTAGCCCGCGGAGCCATCCAGCGGCTCGAACCGTTCAACCGCGGCTTCTACAGCGGCGCCGTCGGCTGGACGGACTCGTCCGGCGACGGCGAGTGGGCGATCGCGCTCCGCTGCGCCGAGGTCGCGCCGCACGAGATCCGCGCCTACGCCGGCGCAGGGATCGTGACCGGATCGGACCCGGAGGCCGAGCTGGCCGAGACGACCGCGAAGTTCCGCACGTTCCTGCGTGCGCTCGGCATAGAACGGGACCTCTGATGCTCCCCCACTGCACCCCCTGGCCCGCCGAGGCCGCCGCCCGCTACCGCGACGCCGGGTACTGGCGCGGCGAGACGTTCGGGGCGCTGCTCGCCCGGCTGGCCGCCGAGCACGCCGCGAGCGTCGCGGTCGTCGCCGGGCCCAGCCGCCTGACGTACCGGCAGCTCGACGACCGGGCGTCCCGGCTCGCCGCGGGCCTCGCCGAACTGGGCGTGCGGCCCCGCGACCGCGTCATCGTCCAGCTGCCGAACATCCCCGAGTTCCTGGAGACGGCGTTCGCGCTGTTCCGGCTCGGCGCGATCCCGGTGTTCACGCTCCCCGCGCACCGGTCCAGCGAGATCGTCCACCTGGCGCGGCACGCGGAGGCGGTCGCCTATGTGATCGCGGACGAGCACGACGGGTTCGACTACCGCGTCCTCGCCCGGCAGGTCCGCAAGGAGGTGCCCGGCGTGCGGCACGTGCTCGTCGCCGGGGACGCGCAGGAGTTCACGCCCCTCGACACCGTCTCCGGCCCGGGCCGCGCCTTCACGGACTCCGACCCGTCCGACGTCGCGCTCTTCCAGCTGTCCGGCGGCACCACCGGGACGCCGAAGATGATCCCGCGCACGCACGACGACTACCTGTACAGCGTCCGCGCGAGCGCCGAAATCTGCGGCCTCACCCCCGACAGCGTCTACCTGGCCGCGCTCCCGGCGGCGCACAACTTCCCGATGAGCTCCCCCGGCGTCTTCGGGGCCCTGCACGCGGGCGGACGCGTCGTGATGGCGCCGCAGCCCACCCCTTCCGTCGCGTTCCCGCTGATCGAGGCGGAGCGGGTCACGCTCACCGGGCTCGTCCCGCCGCTCGCGCTGCTGTGGATGGAGACCGCCAGGACGACCCGCCACGACCTGTCGAGCCTGCGGACGCTGCAGGTGGGCGGCGCGCGGCTGAGCAACGCCGCCGCGGCCCGCGTGCGCGGCGCCCTCGGCTGCGACCTCCAGCAGGTGTACGGCATGGCGGAGGGGCTCGTCTGCTACACCCGCGCGGGCGAGCCCGAGGAGTTCCACCTCACGACGCAGGGCCGGCCGATCTCGCCGGACGACGAGATCCGCGTCGTCGACGCCACCGGCGCCGACGTGCCGCCCGGCGAACCCGGCGAACTGCTCACCCGGGGGCCGTACACGATCCGCGGCTACTACCGGGCCGACCGGCACAACGCCGTCGCGTTCACCCCCGACGGCTTCTACCGGACGGGCGACATCGTCAGCCGCCTGCCCTCCGGCCACATCGTCGTCGAGGGCCGCGAGAAGGACCAGATCAACCGCGGCGGCGAGAAGGTCGCGGCCGAGGAGGTCGAGAACCATCTGCTCGCCCACCCGGCGGTGCGGGACGCGGCCGTCGTCGCCGTCCCCGACCGGTTCCTCGGCGAGCGGACGTGCGCCGTCGTCGTCCCCCGCGGGGACGCGCCGGACGCCGCAGACCTGCGGGCCTTCCTGCGCGACCGCGGCCTGGCCCCCTACAAGATCCCCGACCGGGTCGAGATCGTCAGCGAGTTCCCCGTCACCGGGGTCGGCAAGATCAGCAAGCGCGAGTTGCGCCGCGCGCTGGCCGCCGGCCTCGCCGCCCCCCGTTAGGAGCGTCATGGGCCTGCCCAGAATCACCTCGTATCCGATGCCCGACACCCTGCCCGCCAACCGGGTCGGCTGGATCCCGGACCCGGACCGGGCCGTCCTGCTGATCCACGACATGCAGAACTACTTCGTGGACGCCTACGCCCGGGAGGTCTCACCGATCCCCGAGCTCATCGCCAACATCATCGCCCTGCGGGCCCGGTGCGCCGAGCTCGGCGTCCCCGTCGTCTACACCGCCCAGCCCGGCGCGCAGACCCTCGCGCAGCGCGGCCTCCTCCAGGACTTCTGGGGCGACGGCGTGCCCGCCGACCCCCGCGCCGCCCAGATCATCGACCCGCTCCGTCCCGGCGGCGAGGACATCACGCTCACCAAGTGGCGCTACAGCGCGTTCCAGCGGACGTCGCTGGACGCCACCCTGGCGGACCTCGGCCGCGACCAGCTCATCATCACCGGCATCTACGCCCACATCGGGTGCCTGATGACGGCGGCCGAAGCGTTCATGCGCGACATCGAGACGTTCTTCGCCGCCGACGCGACCGCCGACTTCTCCGCCGACCACCACGCCTCGGCCATCACCTACGCCGCCGAACGCTGCTCGGTCGTGCTCAGCACCGGCGCGCTGCTCACCCAGCTCGCCCGCCACCGCGCCGCCGCCGGCGCGACTCCGGCACCCGGCTGATCCTCGCGATCGGAGAACAACGGGATCGCCCGCCGTCCCCAAGGACGGCGGGCGATCTACCGTTTGGACGTGACGACCGCGCGGGTGTGTCGCGGTCGGTCAGCGGGCGGCCTTCTTCGGGAAGCGGAGGATGCGGTCGTCGGTCTGGGCGGGCTGGCCGCGCCCGTCGCGGTTGCTCGTCATGACCCAGAGCCAGCCGTCCGGGCCGACGGCGACGGTGCGGAGACGTCCGTAGGTGCCCTGCAGGACCGCGGTGGGCGTGCCGGACGCGCCGCCCTTGCCGTCCAGCGGGACGGTCCAGAGCCGGCGTCCGCCGAGCGCGGCGGCGTACAGGGTGTCGCCCGCGACGGCGCCGCCGCTGGGCGAGGCGTCACGCGTGGGCCAGACGGCGAGCGGGTCGTGGTAGGTCGGCTCGCCGCCGGTGCCCTCGACGTTCGGCCAGCCGTAGTTGTCGCCGGCCTCGATGTGGTTGATCTCGTCCCAGCGGTTGTTGCCGAACTCGGTGTTGTACATGACGCCGCCGGGGCCCCAGGCGAGCCCCTGCACGTTGCGGTGGCCGAGGGTGTAGACGACCGACCCGGGGAAGGGGTTGTCGGCGGGCGCGGAGCCGTCCGGATTCATCCGCAGGATCTTTCCGGCCGGGCTGTTGCGGTCCTGGGAATTGGCGGTCCGGCCCGCGTCGCCGGTGCCGGCGTAGAGCTTTCCGTCGGGGCCGAAATGGATACGGCCGCCGTCATGGTAGGAGTTCTTCGGAATGCCGGAGAAGATCACTTGCTGCTGCGGCGAAGCCGCCAGTTTGAACCGGACGATTCTGTTGTCGGACGCCGCGGTGTAATAGGCGTAGACGTATCCGTCCTGCTCGTAGGTCGGCGAGACCGCGATGCCCAGCAGGCCGCCTTCGCCGGTCGGCGTGACGCCGCTGAGCCTGGCCACCTCGACCGGCGCGGAGCCGGGCTTCATCTGCAGGATGCGGGCGCTGTTGCGCTCGGAGATGAGCGCGCTGCCGTCGGGCAGGAAGGCCAGACCCCACGGGACCGCCAGGTTGGTCGCCGCGACGGTGGGCTTGGTGAAGTCGAAGGCGGGGTCGGCGGCCGTCCGCGCGGGCGGGGTGATCGCCGCGCCGGTCGCCGGGGAGATGGGGGCTGCGAGCACGGCCGCTACGGCGAGGGCCACGGCGGGAGCCAGCGTGCGCGTTGTACGGGGCATCTTCTCTCCTAAGT
>NZ_SMJX01000426.1 GCF_004348535.1 Actinomadura sp. KC216 | reverse complement strand
CCCCGGACCCCGCCGGGTACCGACGGGGGTCTTGCAATGTCAACAGCTCCAGCCTCCCGACCCGCCGAGCCACACGGTGGTCTTCAGAGTCACGATGGCCGAAGGCGAGGCGGACGTCGCTGAGCACCTCTTCACGCACCTGGTAGAACCACACCTCCTTGATGGTCGCCACTGCGGCATGCCGTTGGTAGTGCGTGCGCCGGGCACGCCATTGCCCCGGCGATGGCGTAGATCCCCCAATAACCGCGCACCCGCCTTTCCCAGGTCTGATCGTTCGCCCCGTCCAGGGTCTTGCCGTCCCCAGAAGAGCCGGGGCATGGGCAAGTGACGGCGCCCGCCATCGGTCTTGACCGGTGTCCGAGAAGGCTCACCGTGCGGTCGGTACATTGTGGATCTTGATTGGGCTTAGCTGTGGACGGTAAGCGGTACTGCTTGGAGAGCCTATGCAGGCTGCGGGCCCACAGTGCTTTCTCCACAGACTGTGGATAACTTGTTTCGCCAAGATCGAGTAGTGCCGGGCGGCCTACATGGAGTTCACGGTCGATCAGTCCACTGCGCGGTCGACGACGCTGCATTGAACTCGCCTGGTCATTGGCCGACACCAACAGTTTGAGGATCATTTGGCTGCGGCCGATCACATCGAGATCGGGCACCGCAGACGCCGGAGCAGTCCATGGCGGACGACCGACGTGCGCGACGTCGTGCCCGCGCTCATCCGCCGTTCGGGCGTCCGGTGCCCCATCTCGCTGTGGCGGTGGCGCGGACGGGCGGGGTCGGTTCCTCCACGACGCCTTCGGGAAACACCGCCGGTCCCATGCGGTCCAGGCTGGAGCTTCGTTGTGCCTTTCGCCGTGAGGCGACCACCGCGCACCTCGCCCCCGGCGGGGCGCTAGCGTCTCGGGGCGCCCGCGCGCCAGGGCTCGCCGCGCTCGCGGACGTGTGCCGCTGGTGGACGGGCCCGTTCCTCGCCGACATGCCCAGGCCCCACGTCCTCTTTCCTGAGGCCTGCGCCGTCACCCCCGCCCCTTCCTCGCTCGCCTACGACTTGCGGGCCCTGGACTGACTGCGACGTCCGGTTGACTTGCGACGCCGGGCTGACTTGCGGCGCTGGGCTGACTTGCGGCGCTGGGCTGACTCGGAGTCGCTGTGCGCCTGGATGGCCCGGGATCCGGCTCCGGCCAGGGGCGGGCAGGTCCGGGTCGGCGTTGATGGAGCTTGGGGCCGGTTCGGCGGTGTTGTGCTCGTGTCGGCTGTCCTCAGGGCGCCGGGTCGTCGATGGCTGGGGACCTGGCTGGGGATTCTCGGTGGGCAACGTTATCCACCGGGCACACGGGTTGGGGAGGCCGCTCGTCCACAGCATGTGAAAGCGGTGTGGGCGATGACGCGCCGGACAGGACCTATCCGCAGGTCAGGGGCTTATCCACGACGTGGATAAGTGGTCCCACGAGTTGGGGACGAGCTGGGGAAGAATGGTGGACACGGCACCTGCCGACCGTACCCAGGATGTGCACGGCAGTTATCCACAGGTTGTGGATTCTGTGCATGACGGCCCGGCCGTGTGGATGCTGAAGGGGCGGCGCGTGGTGGGGCCGCACAGACCGTGGAAAGCTTGGCCGTTCTGGGGATCTGCCTGTGGACGCGGCCTCCCGGAGCGCCTGTCGACATGACGAGGAGGTGTGTGCAGACGCTGTCCCCAACCTGTGGATAACAGTGGCTAGAGGTCCTTCGCCAGCGGATGGCGAGGCTCGTAGATCGGGAGTTCTCCACCGCTCGGCAGCCTGATCGCAGCGAGCAGCCCCCAGCTCTGCTCGGTGACGGGGACATCGACCTGGACGCCGCGGGCACCCAGCCCTTCGAGCGTCGTCTGGATGTCGTCGCACATGAGGTAGAACTCGTGCCGCGGCTCGCCCTCGGTGGGATGCGCCGCGAGCTCGGCCGGCGGCAGCTTGAAGATCAGCCAGCCATGGCCCGCGTCGACGTCCGGAAAGCCGAGAACCTCTCGGATGAATGCCCGGTCTGCCTCGGCGTCGCGGCTGTAGATGATGACGTGCGCCCCGTTGATCATGACTCCCCCTCAGTTCTCGTCTGCTCCTTTCCCCGGGGTACGGGCCGAATCGCGGGAGCGTCTCGCTGTCACCGGGTTGAGGATGGCGCCGTCCTTCGTTGGCCTGTGTATGGTCCGCGCGTCCCGGCTCAAGTTCCGGGTGAAGTCGGGCGCTGCGCCACGCCCGGCGGAGCGGGGACGCACATCCATACGATGGCCCGACAACAGCGTCATGCGTTACGGGAACACCCCGTCCGACCTGCGAACACCAGTTCGAATGCGTGCTACGCTCGCCGCATGGGGCAGTTGTTGAACGAGCCGGTCCGCGCCGAGCACGACCTGGCGGGACGGCTCACCGCGTACGAATGGCGGGGGACGCGGTACGCCGTGGACGAGATCCTGAAAACGTACGGCACGGCCCAGGAAGGCCGGGTCTACCGGGTTCGGGTCACGGGAGCCGAGGGAGTGGTCGTCGCGGAGCTCGGCCGTGACGCGGACCGGTGGCGGCTCCGGCACGTCTTCTCCGCCTGAGCGCCCCGCGACGGCCCGACCACCCGCCCGGCAGACAGAGCCTCAGGCAGAACGACAAACCGATCAGCAGTCCACCGCCCCCTTCCCCGAGCGGCCTGCCGAGGTAGGTTCCGAACGGTCCGTCGAACAGCGAGTCGTGCACCGCCTCCCCCGCCGACCAAAGCGGCAGCAACTCGCCTGTCGACACGATGAAGATGTTGAGAGCCGATGCCAGAGCCGTCTGCGGAGGGAGCGACAGCGCCGCGCCCGGCTTCTCGGTTCGGGTGGTCGGCTGACCCTGGGGTTGAGCGGCTTACAGCTACCGGCGCTCAGCACCTGGCCAAAGCGCCGTCCAGGTGGGGAGGAGATGCTCCTCAGTCTGAGCGGGTTGCTGAGGTGTGGTCTGGCGGGCCAGGTGTCTCTTGGGGAGGATGGGCCGGTCGAGCCTGGAGCTGGGCCCGACTGGACGATATGTGGCTTCTTGCTGGCACGGCAGTGGTCAAGCGCCAGGCGAGCCAGTGCACTTGTGAGTGGGCGATCGGATAAGGCGGTTTGTCAGGGGGCTGTCGAGGTGCGATTCGATGAGCTAGGTGAGACTCGCCCGGACGTGACGGACGAACTGGACGTGACGGATGGGCTCGGACGGGTCGGACGACTCCTTAGGGCCGAACGGCTCGACGGGCCGAAAGTGCTGGACGGGCCGGACGCGACAGACGGGCCGGACGGGCCGGACGCGGAAGGGACCGACGGCTCGGACGGGCCTGCTGGGCCAGAAGTGCTGGACGGGTCGAAGGGATCGGACGGGCGGGCGGGCCCGTCACGGCTGAGGCTGGGCCGTCTGCGGCTTCTTGGTCTGGGCGGTCAGGTGAGCTTGTGAGTGGGCGGGCGGCTGACCTCGGTGCTCAGCAACTGATTGAAGGGCGGGCTGGGCGGCGTAGTGCGCCTCCGCCTGAGCGGGCTCCGGAGGAACGGCCGGGCGGAGGCGTAGCTGGGAGTGGGCTTGGGCCGTCCGGGCGCGGGTGGTCTGGCGATCGAACGTTGTGGACGCGTGTTGACGGGCTGCAGGGGGCGCCGCTCGACCTGCTGACGGCGCGGATCGGGCGTCGGCACTATGCGCCGCACATCCACGACGAGTACGCCATCGGGGTGACCGTCGCCGGTCTGGAGACCATGCGTTACCGGGGCGAGAAGGTCTACTCGGGGGCGGGGAGCCTCGTCGTGGTCGAGCCGGGGGAGGCGCACACTGGCGGTCCGGCTCGGCCGGAAGGTTTCGCTTACCTGTGCGTGTATCCGGGTGCCGAGTTGCTGGGCGCCGCGGTGAACTCGGACGACGAGGAGCCCGCGTGGCCACACTTCCGCGAGCCGATCATCGACGATGTGCAGCTCGGTGAGGCGTTGCGGCTCGCACATCGCGCGCTGCGCCTGGGACAGGACCCGCTGGAGGGCGAGTCCCGGCTGCTCGGGGTGTTGGGCGCGCTCGTCCGGCGGCATGCGGGGCCCAGCCCGGAGGAGGCGCCGCGACGGCGCGGCGCCGACGCCGGCCGAATCGCTCGCATCGTCGCGGCGCGCCTGTCGGACGAGATGCACGCCCCGCCGACGCTCGCCGAGGTCGCGGGTGACCTGCAGCTCTCGCGGTACCAACTGCTGCGCACCTTCCGTGACGCCATGGGCATGCCGCCGTACGCATGGCTCGCCCAGCACCGCGTCACCCGGGCCCGTGCGCTGCTGGACGCGGGACACCGCCCGGCGGAGGCCGCAACGCTCGTCGGGTTCGCCGACCAGGCGCACCTCACGCGATGGTTCCGGCGCGTGGTGGGCGTCACGCCCGGCGCCTACCGCAACAGCGTTCAAGACAGTGCGGCGCGCCGTCCCGCATCCTGAAGCCGTCCGTTCGTTGGCGGACGGACGGGAACGGAGGTCGCGTTGAGTCGCCGTGGCTGGGTGCTGTTCGCGCTGATGGGCGTGTTGTGGGGCATCCCCTATCTGATGATCAAGGTGGCGGTCGAGGACGTCTCGGTCCCGATGATCGTGTTCACCCGGACCGCGCTCGGCGCCGCCGTCCTGCTGCCGCTGGCGCTCCGGGCGGGCCAGTTCGACGTGGTCCGCCGGCATTGGCGCCCACTCCTGGTGTTCACGGCGGTGGAGATCCTCGGCCCGTGGGCCCTGCTGTCGGACGCCGAGAACCGGCTGACCAGCTCCATGACCGGGCTGCTGATCGCCGCCGTCCCGATCGTCGGGGTGGCGCTGGCGAGGCTCACCGGTGACGGGGAGCGGCTCGGGCCAGTGCGCTGGGCGGGTCTGCTGGTCGGACTGGTCGGCGTCGGCGTCCTCGCCGGACCGCATCTCGGTGGCGGCAGCGCGTGGGCGATCGGCGAGGTCATGCTGGTCGCGCTCGGCTACTCCATCGCTCCGATGATCGCGGCTCGGCGGATGCGGGACATGCCGAGCCTGCAGATGGCCGCGTTCTCGCTGGCCATCGCCGCGCTCGTCTACACCGGCCCGGCCGCCGCCACCTGGCCGGAGTCGATGCCGAACGGACGCGTCCTCGCCGCGCTCATCGGGCTCGGGCTGCTGTGCACGGCGCTGGCGTTCATCGTGTTCTTCGAGCTGATCCGGGAGGTCGGCACGTCCAGAGGCATGGTGTTCACCTATGTGAACCCGGCCGTCGCGGTCGTCGCCGGGGTCGTGTTCCTCGGCGAGCCCCTCACCGGGACGATCATCGCCTCGTTCGCGCTGATCCTCGGCGGCTCCGTCCTCGCGACCGCCGCCACGCGCCGCCCGGCGCCCGCCGAAGCCAAGCCCCCGGAGCGGGACGCCGTCGTCGAGCCCGAAGAAACCTCGGCCTGCTGACCTGCCGCAGCGAGCACACGCAACGAGCATGGCGAGGACCGTCCCGGTTATCCACAGCCGCGCACAAGGCACAGCTACCGGCGCCGAGGCCCCCATACTGGCGTCAGCACTTGGCGTGCCGACATCAACACGACCCACGATGCATCGACCGCCGCATCACCTGGTGCACCGACCCTCGCGCGCCGAGCGTCGAGGCTCGCACCCCGCGTAGGCGCCGGGCGCCGGGCGTCGCATGCCGCGCGTAGGCGCCCGGCGTCGAGGGTCGGACGCCGAGGGTTGGACGCCTGGCCCAAGGGGCGGGTGATGTCCCGGAGATCGGTCGTCGGGCACCGGGTATCAGCGGCCGAGCGTCGGGCGCCAGGGATCGGGGATCGGGCGCGGGGCGTCGATCGTCAGGGGTCGGAGGCCTAGCCTCATGGGGCGGGCGACGTGCCGGGGATCGGGCACCGGGTATCCGGTCTCAGGCGCTGGGCGTCGGGTATCAGGCATCGGGCGTCCGGTGCAGGGCG
>NZ_SMJX01000425.1 GCF_004348535.1 Actinomadura sp. KC216 | reverse complement strand
GCGCTCCACCACGCGCCCGACGACCTTGACCGTCGTGGTCTGGACGTCGTCGCGCAGCCGCCCCAGCACCGGCTTCACCCCGCCGCCCTCGGTGATCTCCTTGTAGTCCCGGGTCACCCGGTCGCCGAGGAGCAGCGCCCGGCCGACGCCGAACATGGCCAGCCGGACGGCGTGCAGCGGAAGGTCGCGGACCTGTTCGCCCACCGTGTCCTGCACCTGCTGCTTCAGGCGCCGCGGCGATCTCGTCATCGTCTTTCCTCTCCCTGCCGACGTGAACACCGGATCGGGTCGGACGGCACTGGCTTGTCGAATGTCACTCTGCCCCATGGGTGCGATCGTGGTCACCCCGGGTTAATGGATTTCTGTCCAAGAGCGGCGTGCGGTGGGTCACATCGCGGGCTTCACCTGGGCTTCGGCCTCGCCTTCACCGGGCGTCGACCCGCCCGGCGGACCCCGTCCACCGCTGTACTGGCCCCATACCGTCCCTCGTACGATAGACGCATGACCGCGAACACGAAGCGCCGTGTCCTGCTCGCCAAGCCGCGTGGTTACTGTGCGGGCGTCGACCGTGCCGTGCAGGCGGTCGAGATCGCTCTGGAGAAGTACGGGGCGCCGATCTACGTCCGGAAGCAGATCGTCCACAACGTCCACGTCGTCAGGACGCTGGAGGAGAAGGGCGCGATCTTCGTGGACGAGACCGAGGAGGTCCCCGAAGGCTCCATCGTGGTCTTCTCCGCGCACGGCGTCGCGCCCGTCGTGCACGAGGAGGCCAAGGGCCTGAGCCTGCGCACCATCGACGCGACGTGCCCGCTGGTCACCAAGGTCCACAAGGAGGCAGTGCGGTTCGCCGCCCAGGACTACGACATCCTGCTGATCGGGCACGAGGGCCACGAGGAGGTCATCGGCACCACCGGCGAGGCGCCCGACCACATCCATCTCGTGGACGGCCCGGGCGACGTCGCGAACATCACCGTCCGCGACCCGGAGAAGGTCGCGTGGCTGTCCCAGACGACCCTGTCGGTGGACGAGACGATCGCCACCGTCGAGAAGCTCCGCGAGCGGTTCCCCAAGCTGATGGACCCGCCCTCCGACGACATCTGCTACGCCACGCAGAACCGGCAGGTCGCGGTGAAGGAGATGGCGGCGCAGGCCCAGCTCGTCATCGTGGTCGGCTCGGTGAATTCCTCCAACTCCGTCCGGCTGGTCGAGGTCGCCAAGGAGCACGGCGCCGACGACGCCCGCCTGGTCGACTACGCCGAGCACATCGACCCGGCCTGGCTGGAGGGCGTCGACACGGTCGGCGTCACCAGCGGCGCGTCCGTCCCGGACGAGCTGGTCCAGGAGGTCCTGGCCTGGCTGTACGAGCGCGGCTTCGGCGAGGCGGAGGAGATCGAGTCCGTGCCGGAGAGCATGCGCTTCTCGCTTCCGAAGGAGCTCCGCAAGGACCTCCGCAAGCCGCTCCCCATCACGCCCGTCTGAACGCCCGCCCGGCTCAGTCGACGTCGCCGTGGTGCGTGCGGCGCGGTTCTAGCGTCGTGCTGGGGGACTCGTCCCATCGCACCGGGTTCTCGTTCTCTTCCTTCTCGAAGAGCCGGACCCCGGCGAGCTTGTCGCGCAGCTCCCTGATGTTCGTCCTGAGCCCGCGGGCCAGGCAGATGACCACCACGAGCGCCGTGCCGAAGAACAGCCACGGCGCGGTGGACGCGAGCGCCGTGAGGACGCCGACGGTCACGGCGCGCAGCAGCGACCCGTCGCCGAGTGCGGTGGCGAGGACGACCGTGAACGTGGCGGCGAAGAACACCAGCGGCGGGCTGACCACCAGCGTGAGCAGATCGGCCGGGCGCGTCGCGAACGCGGCGAGGGCGCAGCCGACCGCGAAGCCGCCGCCGGCGAGCAGCGGCACGCCGAACCAGCGCGACAGCAGCCCGCACACCACCCCGGCCGCGAACATGACCACGATGCCGCCGCGCCCGGTGAGGCTGATCGGGCCGCCGGACGGGGTCGAGGCCGCCGGGCGCCTGCGTCCAGGGGAGCCGCGCTCACGTCCCACTGGACCCTCCGGTGCCGGCGGGGCGCCGCCCGGCGCGCCGCGTACCGTCGATGAACTCATCGCCACCCCTCACCGGCGGAGGGACGGCCTCCCGTTCCCCCCGGCCCGCTTCGCTCATGGGTGTTTCGCCGATCAGTCTGCTCGGGGATGGCCCGTTCGCCGAAACCTATCGCTTCCGCGTCCGATCCAGGCTGAGACCATTCGTCATCGGGCATGTGGCCGTCCTTAAAAGCGTCGAACGGTTCGTCATGGGCGGTGAGTTCCGCGGCGGAGAGCGCGCGCGGGCTCTCCTCGACGGGACGGGCGCCGTCCAGCTCGTCGTCAACCACGCCCAGCTCGTTCAGCTTGCGCGCACTGACCAGCACGCGCGTCTCCAGCGTTCCGATCGTCCGGTTGTAGGACTTGATGGCGCCGGTCAGCGCGCGGCCCAGTTCGTCTACGTGCTGGCCCATCGTCCCTAGGCGCTCGTACAGCTCCTTGCCGAGATCGAAGACGGCGCGGGCGTTCCGTGAGAGAGCGGCCTGCTGCCATGCGTAGGACGCCGTCCGCAGCATGGTGATGAGGGTCGTCGGCGTGGCGATGTGCACGCGCCGCCGCATCGCGTGCTCCAGCAGGTCAGGGTCGCGGTCGAGCGCGGGCGCCAGGAACGCCTCGCCCGGAATGAACAGCACCACGAACTCCGGTGCCGGGCTGAACGCCTGCCAGTACGACTTCGCCGCCAGCCGGTCGACGTGGTCGCGCAGATGCCGGGCGTGCGCGTCCAGCCGTACCGGATCGCCGCTCTCGGCGGCCTGCAGATACGCGGCCAGCGAGACCTTGGAGTCGACCACGATGCTCTTGCCGCCGACCAGCCGCACCACCATGTCGGGACGGACCGTCCCGTCGACGGTCACGGCACTGGCCTGCTCGTCGAAATCGCAGTGGTGCGCCATCCCGGCGAGCTCCACGACGCGGCGTAGCTGCAGCTCGCCCCACCGCCCGCGCGCCTCGGGCCGCTGCAGCGCCCGCACCAGCGACTGCGTCTCGCGGCGAAGCTGGTCGGAGCTCTGCCGGACGAAGTCGACCTGCTTGGCCAGCATCGCGTGCGACTCGCGGCGGCCCGTCTCGACCTCGCGGAGCTGCTCCTCCACCTTCGCGAGGGTCTCCTTCAGCGGCGCGACCAGGTGCTCGACGGCCTGCTGCCGCCGCTGCAGCTCACCGGCCGCCTCGACGCCCGCCGCCTTGAGCCGCGCGTCCGCCAGCTCCAGGAACCGCTGGTTGCTCGCGTCCAGCGCCTTCGCGGACAGGTTCTCGAAGTGCTCGGCCATCCGCTCCTCCGCGTAGGCGAGCTTCTCCTCGGCCGCTCTGGCCCGCGCGATCAGCGCCCCCTGCCGGCTCGTCGCGAGCGCGTACCCGGCGACGACGCCGAACACGGCGCCGACGAGGAGTCCGGCGAACAGCGCGAGATCCATTGCCTCATCGTGACAGCGCGGCCACGAACGACCACCGCGACTCGCCGTGACCCCCGCCGTCCCCGGACATTTGGCTCACTATTCACCAACCCGCGGGCCGCCGGATGATCTGGGCAGCCCAAGGGGTCGGTCGACGCCCATAAACTTGACGGCCGTGAGCCTCTCCATCGGAATCGCCGGGCTGCCCAACGTCGGCAAGTCCACCCTGTTCAACGCGCTGACCAAGAACGACGCGCTGGCCGCCAACTACCCGTTCGCGACCATCGAGCCGAACGTCGGCGTGGTCGGCGTGCCCGACGCGCGCCTGGACGTGCTCGCGGAGATCTTCGGCTCGCAGAAGATCATCCCGGCGACGATGGAGTTCGTGGACATCGCCGGCATCGTCAAGGGCGCGTCCGAGGGGCAGGGGCTCGGCAACAAGTTCCTCGCCAACATCCGGGAGACCAACGCGATCTGCCAGGTCATCCGCGCGTTCGAGGACCCGGATGTCACGCATGTGGACGGCGACGTCGCCCCGTCCCGCGACATCGAGACGATCAACACCGAGCTGATCCTGGCCGACCTCCAGACGATCGAGAAGGCGCTGCCGCGCCTCGACAAGGAGGCCCGCACCAAGAAGGACAAGGAGAAGCTCGCGGTCGTCGACGCCGTCAACTCCG
The DNA here is from genome assembly GCF_004348535.1 of Actinomadura sp. KC216. Taxonomy (GTDB): domain Bacteria; phylum Actinomycetota; class Actinomycetes; order Streptosporangiales; family Streptosporangiaceae; genus Spirillospora. The sequence goes on along the minus strand of NZ_SMJX01000425.1, from coordinate 1,761 downwards.
CGCAGAAGCTCCTGGACGACGGCGTCACGCTGTTCGCGGGCGCCGCGGCCGCCGGGATCGACCTGACGCTCCTGCGCGAGCTGCACCTGCTCACCGCCAAGCCGTTCCTCTACGTCTTCAACCTCGACGAGAGCGAGCTGACCGACGAGGCTCTGCGCGCGCGCCTGCGCTCCCTGGTCGCCCCCGCCGAGGCGATCTTCCTGGACGCCAAGATCGAGGCGGAGCTGATCGAGCTGCCGGACGACGAGGCGCTCGAACTGCTGCAGGGCATGGGGCAGGAGGAGTCGGGGCTGTCGCAGCTCGTCCGGATCGGGTTCGCCACCCTCGGCCTCCAGACGTACCTGACCGCGGGCCCCAAGGAGGCGCGGGCCTGGACGATCCGCAAGGGCGCCACCGCGCCGGAGGCGGCCGGGGTCATCCACACCGACTTCCAGCGCGGCTTCATCAAGGCCGAGATCGTCTCCTACGACGACCTCACCGCCGCCGGGTCGATGGCCGGCGCGCGCACCGCGGGCAAGGTCCGCATGGAGGGCAAGGACTACGTCATGCAGGACGGCGACGTCGTCGAGTTCCGCTTCAACGTCTGACCGGCGGCATGGGGGCCGAGGCGCCCCACCTGCATCTGAACAGGGCCGTGACCTGTGTGATTTTGACAACAGCGGTGCCCTGCGACGCTTTCTGGGGCCGATGAGGCCGGCGTGTCGGCAGAGGCGCCTGAGCTGGGTGTTTTGCTGTTATACGTCCCAAAACCGACACTTTGCCGGGTTCTTTGGGAACGGATTGCGGGCGGGGCCGTCACCAGGTAACCAAGCACCTCCCGTCACGGGCTGCTTGTCCGGAACCTGGGCCTGCGCACCGTTCGGAGCCGCGGATAGGGGATCGTCACCGTTTGGCAATCTTCCCTGTTCCTGCTGAGGTGGATCGCATTATCCACAACCGCGTGCCGGGGCTGTGCTTCGCTGCGATGCGCTGGAACAATTGACGCTCGTGGTTACGCTGGGCCCGGGGTGGGTTCAGAAAGGCCACCGGCAAGACGACCAGGCACACAGGACCGCGCCGACCGGGGGCGAGGCGCGAGCGGAGGCAGGATGGCTCGCAGGTCGGCCGTGGGACGCGGCCGTGACACCGCCGTTGTCGACGAGACGGCACCGCCCGGCCGGGCGCTCGCGACGTCCGTCGACCCGTGGGGCCTGCCCGCCGCCGACCCGGCCGACCGCCGGCGCGGCGGGCGCGGAGGCGGCGGCGACGGCCCGCGCGGCGGCCGCTGGGGCGGATCCGGCGGGCGCTGGTGGGTCTGGGCCGGGCGCGCCGTGCTCTGGGCCCTCATCCTCGTCATCCTCGTCAACGGCGTCCGCGCCCCCTTCGAGCGCTTCACCGCCGACGAAGACCCGGCCACCCCGGCCGGCGGCAGCGGTCCCAAACCCGCGCGGGGCGCCGGGTTCCCCAGCAGCGCCGCGGGCGCGTTCGCCCTCCAGTTCGCCAACGTCTACCTCAACTACGACCAGAAGACCGCGCCCGCCCGCGAGGCGCAGCTGCGGACGTTCCTGCCCGACGGCGCCGACCCGCAGTTCGGCTGGAACGGCGCCGGCAAGATGCAGGTGCAGAGCGTCCAGGTCGCCGGGGTCGACGCCCGCGACGCCAGCAACGCGACCGTCACGCTGCTCGCCCGCACCGCCGACCAGTGGCTCCGCCTCGCCGTTCCCGTCTACGCCGACCGGAACGGCTCCCTCGTCGTGTCCGCACGGCCCGCCCTCCTTCCCC
>NZ_SMJX01000424.1 GCF_004348535.1 Actinomadura sp. KC216 | reverse complement strand
TGCCGGTGCCCGAGCACACCGGGCACGTCCGGTTGGTGGAGCCGATCTTCTTCGCGCCGCCGCAGAAGTGGCAGTCCTGGGCAGCCAAGGCATCCCAGGCGTGGCAGAGGAAACGCAGGTGCGTCATCATGGGACTTCCTTCCTGATGGAGGGGCCCCGGGACGCCGCTGCTTGGCGGTGGATGGCGTCTCGGGGCGCACTGTGCCGCACCGTGATCTGGTGCGGGAGCGGCGGTGCTGCCGTTCCGTGAGCCGCTCACCCCTCCGGGAGGCGGGATGAGCGGCCGGACGCAACGTCAGTCGCCTGTCAGCCGTCCAGGGCTCGCGTGAGCATGTCGACGTGCGCGGCGAACACCCGCCCGCCGTAGACCTCGGCCAGCACGGCGGCAAGGACGCTGTAGGAGGAGGCCGGAACCCACTCGGCGCGGCGGGCGTCGTCGGCGCCGGCCACTGGCGGGAAGTCCAGGCGGTCGAAGCGTCCCAGGTGGGCCGTGCACAGCACGGTGACCATCCACGCCTCATCCGAGGCGCGGGGGTCGGGCACGTACCGCGGCGCCGTCGCCGTCCAGTGCGCGGACGGCAGCGCCAGGCCGGTCTCTTCCTCCAGCTCGCGGACCGCGCCGTCGGTGGGGGTCTCGCCCGGGTCGACGTGGCCGCCGGGCAGCGCCCAGCCGTGCCCGTCCGAGCGTTCCACCATGAGGATCCAGCGGCGGCCGGACGGGTCGGACACCGACACCAGCGCGTCGGCGGCCAGCGCCTCGCCCCAGTGCCCCAACTCATTGCGGCCGTAGCGGACGGGCGTGCGCTCGCACGGATTGACCGGGCGCCCGTCGATCACCTCGAAGGGGATCGCGGCGGCGGCCTGCCGGGCGGCCCAGTCGATGCGGGCCGGGTCGGTCTCCGGGTCGGCCCACCCCTCGGCGACACCGGATGTCAGTACGTCGGGGTGGGTGTAGGTCACGCTGTCCATGGGGCGGTTCGGTCCTTCCTGCCGGGTGGGCGTGTCGAGGGTGACGTCGAGGTAGAGCGAGACCAGCGCCGAGTTCCCGCGGCGCGGGTAGGGCTTGGAGGTCTCCAGCACCGTCAGCACGCCAGCGATGCGGGCGGCGGCGATGTCGACCTCGGCGGGCAGGCCGGTCAGGCGAATCTTCATGTGAGCCCTCCGGTCAGCAGCACCGCACCGGCGAGCGCGAGGAACACCACAGCGATCAGCAGCCGGATCCGGCCGTGCGGGTCCCGGGCAACATCACGGGCGCGGGTCATCAGCGAACTCGGGCGGACCATTCACGCGCCCCCGTTGGTGCGGCGCGGACGGCGGGCGCGGGCCGCGGACGCGGCATGCGACGGGTTGCCGTTGGGTGTGGTGACGCGGCCGGTGCGGGAGGTGGCATTGACCGTCAGGCCCTCGGCCAGCGCCGTGCCGGTCGCGGTCACCGTGACATTGCCCGACACCGACCGGGCGGTGATCGCGCCGCCCTCGGCGGCACGCACCCGCACGTCACCCGACACCGACGCGACCTCGGCGCGGCCGGCGAAGTCGTTCACTGTGACGTCGCCGGACGTGGTCGAGGCGGTGACGTCGTCGCCGCGGCCGAGATAGACGTCACCCGACACCGACGCCACCGAGGCCGCGCCGTCCACCACGGCGGCGTGCACGTCGCCGGAAGTGGTCTTGGCGCGCAGCGCGCCAAGACCTCCGGCGGTCAGGTCGCCCGAGGTCGAGGTGAAGTCGACCTCGGCGAACTCCCCCGCACACTCCAGCGACGCCGACCGGGTGGACGCGGTCACCGACGTGCCCTCGGGCACAACCGCGGTGATCTGCACCCAGCCACCCGCCACCAGCCCGCCGCCGGTGATCTCGACACCGTTCACGGTGACGCTGCCGCCACCGATGTTGACGATGCCGCCACCGCTGATCACGGTGCCGCCGGTCACCCTCACACCGGCGGGAATGCCGCCGTACGACTGCACGACGGTCGCGGCGCCGTTGCCGACCACGGTCTGAGCACCACCCACGACGGTCACGCCCCCGGCGGGCGCGTTCACCCGCACGGTCAGGTTCCCGGTCGCCTCGTACCAGCGCAGGACGGCGCCCCGTACGGCGTCGTGCACAGCCGGGTCGTCGCCGTGGGCGGTCACGGTAACCTCGGCGACCGTACGGGCCGGGTCGGTGATGACGCGGACGTCACCGGCGGGCAGGTCGACCGACAGGGCCACCGGGCCGGGCCGGGGCGCGGTCAGGGTGCGGGTCGTCATGGTCAGGCCACCTCGTTCAGGTCGAAGTCGGACAGGGCCGGCTGCACGTCGATGGCGAGTTCGGCGGCGGTGAAACCGGCCCACACCCCCGTCTCGGGGCGGAACCGCATCGCCAGCTCAAAGCACTCGGCGCGCAGCGGGCAGGATTGGCACACCTGCACGGCCACCAGCTCGCGGGCCGCGCGCTCGTCCGGCGGCTCGTAGCCGTACGGACCGGTGTGCAACTCGGGGTCGAACCGGCACTGGGCACCGGCGACGGGCCTGCCGCGCAGGTCCACCGCACCCAGCTCCAGCGCACCCGGCTCCACCGCGCCCACGGGCGCGGTGATCGGCTTGTCCAGGGGCGGCGCGGTCATCCCAGCGCCCCCGCGAACCGGCCGACCGCGTCGAAGAACTGGTTGATCAGCGACGCGGCCTTCTCGGGGTTCTGGAAGGCGAACACCGCGATCACCAGACCGGCGATCCAGGGCCCGAGCTTGCCTTTCTGAGGCATCACAGTGGGATCTCCTTGCTTTGGTCAGTGCTTGGTTGACCGGCAGGCGGTCGCCTGCGGCCGGGTCTGCCGCCGGACGTCAGGCGGCGGTCTGGCCGCAGGCCAGCAGGGCGTTGAGGGTGCCGACCGGAAGCTCCCGGCCGGGCTGAGCGGTGACGCGGGCGGTCTCGTAGAGCCACCACCCGGCCGCGCGGCTCTGGGTGGTGACGAACTGGCGGACGCGGTCGACCTCAAGGCGCGCGGCGCGGTGGCTGTCGTAGGGCCCCAGCGCGAGCGCGGGGTGTGCTCGGTCGGCGGTCCGCACGGTGACGTAGAACCCCGTCGCCCCCACCTCAGCGGGAGCCGGAACCGAACCGGTCGATACGGAAGAGGCTGCAAGCAACATCCGGCTTCTCCATAGATCGCAGGGGTGGAAGGAACGGGAAGGGTGCGCCGTCCCCGCCGCAGTACGGCGGGGACGGCGCCGATCGGAGTTGTTCTTGTCTTCGTTCGTGTGGCGGTGCCCCTCTTTCGGGAGCGCGCTCCCGTTTCAGGCAGGGACACCTCGTGCTCTTGCCCTCCGGTTGACCAGGGGTCCGGGTCCCTCGGCCCCATCTGTCCGGGGCCCCTTGTCGTGCCGTGGTGCCACACACCATGATGCGTGGTATGTATTACCTACCACTCACGTTGGCAGACGGATTCCGCGGTGTCAACCCGTGGCTTTCAACTCGGTCCGCTGGCCTGCCCCGTGCGGCGGTGATTCAACTGTCGCCGTCTGGCGAGCGGTTTGGGAGCGAGCACTTGGGGGTGCACTCGTGTACTCCTAGGTGCACCCCCCTCTACCTCTAGGCTTGGCCTGCGTAGAGTGACGATGAGTCAAGCTGGTACCACGGCCGCATCTTGGGGGTCCCATGGCAGACCGGAACGCCAGACTGGCCACGCTTTTACAGAAAGGCGACTTCTCGCATAAGTCCCTTGCTCGCGCGGTGGTCGCCGCCGCCGCTCGGTCAGGCGAAGACATCACCTGTGATCACACGTACGTCTCGCGGTGGCTCAAGGGGGCGATTCCGCGCGGCAACATGCCGCAGTTCATCGCGGATGCCATCGGGCGGAAAGTGGGGCGCCGGCTCACCCTTGACGACATCGGCATGGGTGACGCGGCCGTGTCCTCGCTACAGCCCGACCTCGGACTTGAGTTCGCAGACCGGCCCGAGGCGACGGCGAAGACCGTCGCGGACCTCTGGCGTGCCGACCTTGCTGAGGCTGGGGTACTGGTCAGGGCACAGCCGGACTCGGCCGCGTGGAACACGGCTTCCCTGCGCTGGATCGTTGCCCCGCCGGACGGGGAGCTGACGCGCGCGGGCAATCGCGCGGTCGGCACGGTGGATGTGGAAATGATCCGCTCCACGGCCGACGCGTTCAGCACGCTCGATGGCAAGTTCGGCGGTGGCCACGCCCGACGCGCGCTGATCCAGTACCTACACACGGACGTCCGGCCGATGCTAGACGGCAGGTACTCCGACGACGTGGGCAAACAGCTCTACTCGGCCGTTGCGGAAGCGCTCTTGCTCGCCGGGTGGATGTCGTACGACAGCGGCCTTCACGGCATCGCTCAGCGGTACTTCATCCAGGCGCTGCGCATGACGCAGGCGGCAGGGGACCGGCTTCTTGGCGGCAGCATCCTTTCCGCGATGAGCCACCAAGCTACGTTCCTCGGGCGCTATCAGGACGCGGCCACCCTTGCCCGGGCGGCCTACACAGGACCGGCCGGCGTCTTGGGCCCCACGATGGCCGCGCAGTTCCGTGCGATGGAGGCGCGGGCCCTCGCCCGTCTCGGTGACGAACGAGGATGCGACCTGGCCTTGATAGAAGCGGAGCACAAGCTGAGTCAGCGGACCTCAGACAGCGATCCACCGTATATCGCGTATTTCGACGAAGTCGAACTTGCAGCGGAGATCGGCCATTGTTTCCGCGATTTGGGACGCTCCGCAGAAGCGACAGAACGAGGCGCCGGTTCAATCTTCGGCGACGGCCTGAATAATCGAAGCGACTTCTTCGCAACTATGGTACAGGCCGAAGCCTATATCAATCAAGGCGAGATCGGGCGCGGCTGCGAAATTGCCATGACCGCGCTACACCTCGGCGAGGGTTTAAAGTCGGCGCGCTGCGTCCAATACGTTCGAGAATTCCGCGAACGAGTTTCACCCACGATGCGAGGCGCTGCGGAGTTCCGTATTTTCGCAGAAGAAGCCCGCACCTTCCGCCTGTGGCAGCAATGCGGCTTGGCGTCCTAGAAGGGCGCCCAATCTTGGCGTGATCCTCCTGACCGGAGAGTCGCCACCCGCTTCTCGAACTCGTCAGCGGCCCGATGATTCGCGCTTGCGTTCTGCGAGAGCCACGTGATCATCAAGAGTTCCCGCATGCTCCGCAGTACGGCGTATCCGGCCCACTCACGCACGTCGAAACCGTAGCCCACCGCGAAATCCGCATACTCCCTTTCCGTGTGCCATCCAAAAGTATCGTAATACATGGCCGTTTGCATCAGATCCCACTCGCGGGGGCCCGTAGCAAATCCATCTAGGTCAATCACATGTGGATGGCCAACCGCATCACGCAGGACATTTCCCACGTTGTAGTCACCGTGCAGATGACCCGACGGAAGCGAAAATTCAAGACGCCCATACTCTGCCTCCAAATCGCTCGCCATCGAGCGAAGGAATGAACGGTTACCCGCCGAGATTGAGGCACGCTCCAATCGGCTCGCGACCTTCTCGAACGGCTGGAGTTGCGGCAGCGCAAAAGGCGGCGATTCCAGATCATGGAGCCGTCGCAGCAGCACACCCATCTCCGCCGTACTCGCGTATGTGTCACCGTCTGCGAGCCCTTCCCAGAAGGTGACGGGATGGTCTTTGATCACAATCGGCTGATCGGCGTCCGTGACGAGACGAGCGGCGGGATACCCCTGGTCCGCGAGCCACCGGGCCACGGCCACCTCTCGCCGCACCGAGGCAAGACGGTCAGCGCCCCTCCCCACGCGCGAGATGATTCGGCCGCCATCGACGCGGAACACGGCATGGTCGCCAAGCCGAAGCATCTCAATGCCGTCCGGTTCCAGCTCAGCGACCGCGCATGCCCGGCGCAGTATCGCCTCTGCCGCGTCTGCGTCGAAGTCCGTCCGTTCCCTCGTCGTCATGCCGTCTGCGTCTCCTGTCCGGTAGGCAGGGTGAGGACTCTCCGCCCCCGACCCGCCC
>NZ_SMJX01000423.1 GCF_004348535.1 Actinomadura sp. KC216 | reverse complement strand
CTTTCGGACGGCGTTCGGGGTTGGTGGGAAGCTTGATCCTGAGATTCGCGGGGCGGTTGAGCGGCTCGCGCGGAGGCTGACGGATTTGGGGCATAAGGTTTTCCCCGGCGATCCTGACTATGGGCTTGTGGGGTTGGGGCTCGTTCCGCGGGGGACGGCTGGCGCCGCTGACTGGCTTGATTCGATTCCGGATGCGCGGCCGGAGCGGCGGACGGAGATCGAGGCATCGATCGGGCGGGTCGTTGGGAAGCGGCTGCTTCCTCTGGCGAGGAGGATGGATCCCTATCTGAGGAGGAAGGTCGGGCGTATCTTTCAGGTTGCGGATGTGGTTCTCACGCCTACGACCGCCCAGCCGCCGTTGAAGGTGGGGGCCTATGGAGGGGCGGGGTATCGGAGGACGCAGTCTGGGGTCGCGGCGGCATGTCCTTATGCGTGGACGTGGAATGTGCTGGGGTGGCCTGGCGTGAACGTGCCCGCGGGATTCACGAAGGCGGGGTTGCCGATTGGCGCGCAGCTTCTCGGGCACGATTCCGATGAGGCGACGCTGATTTCGCTGGCCGCGCAATTGGAGGCCGTTGAGGGGTGGGCTGAGCGGCGCCCCGGCGAGCCTTCTAGTATCCGGCGCCGGTGAGCATGCCGCCGTCGACGAGGACCTCGCTGCCGGTGCAATAGGACGAGTCGTCCGACGCCAGGTAGACCACCAGGCCCGACACTTCCTTGGACTTGCCCATGCGGCCGAGGGGGAGTGCCTTGAAGAAGGAATCGGCGCTGTCGGCGGTGGCGGCGACGACGTCGTCCTGGAGGGAAAGGGGCGTCAGGACGCCGCCGGGATGGATGGAGTTCACCCGGATCCCGTATTCGCCGAGTTCGCGGGCGGCGGCCTTGGTGAGCCCGCGGACGCCGAACTTGCTGGCGCTGTAGGCGGCGAGGCCGGAGGCGCCGATGAAGCCCTCGGTCGAGGACACGTTGACGATGGAGCCGCCGCCCGCCGCGCGCATCGCCGCGGTGACGGACTTCACGCCGAGCCATTGGCCGACCAGGTTCACGTCCAGGATGCGGCGGAACTCGTCGATGGACATTTCCTCGATGGTCTTATGGCGGATGATTCCGGCGTTGTTGACGAGTATGTGCAGGGCGCCGAACGTCGTCGTGGCGGTGTTTACGGCGTTCTTCCAGTCGTTCTCGCGTGTCACGTCCATGGGGACGAAGACGGCGTCGGGGCCCAGGTCGGCGGCCAGTTCCGCGCCCTCGTCCGCCAGGACGTCGCCGAACACCACCTTGGCGCCCTCGTCCAGGAACCGGCGGACGTGGGACTTGCCCATGCCGCGCGCACCGCCGGTGATCAACGCCACCTTGCCGTCGAGCTGACCCATCAACGCTCCTTGTCACACGCGTCCGTGATGTCAACCTAGCGAACGCTTGGTCAACGGGACAAGGGGCGGTCTCCGGTGCGCAGGCCGTCGAAGAGCAGCGCGAGCATCCGGTCGGCGTACGCGCCGGGATCGGCGGTGCGCTCCGCGGCGACGCCGATCGCGTTGGTGAGCCGGAGCAGGTCGCGCGGGTCGATCTCGGTGCGGACGGCGCCCGCGTGCTGCGCGCGGTCCAGCAGCCGGCCGAGCGCGTCGCAGATCGCGGCGGCCGCGGCGCCGAGGCCGGTGTCGGCCCAGGTCACCGACATCGCCTCGATGATCACGGTGGAGGTGCCGCGCGGCGTGCCCGCGCCGGTCAGGTAGGTGCGCAGCCAGCGGCCCAGCGCGGCCTCCGCATTGAGCGCCTCGGTCTCCGGGTCGGCCGCGGGCTCGGCGAGCAGCTCGTCGGCGTGCGCGAGGAGGCCGTCGATGCGGTCGCGCAGGACGGCGTGCAGCAGGGCGTCCCGGGTGGGGAAATGCCGGTACAGCGTCCCGGAGCCGACGCCCGCGCGTTTGGCGATGTCGTCGAGGGACGCGCCCGTGCCGTGCTCCATGAAGGCGGTGCGGGCCGTCGTGATCAGTCGTTCGTAGTTGCGGCGGGCGTCGGCCCGCATCGGCCGGGTGTCCATGGGCACCGTCCAGCGGTGTCGCGGATGACCTGGGTGTCTCCGTCTGCTTTCGGACGAGAGTGCCATCTTCCACACAGACGCGCTACCCGGCGAGCGCATCGCGGGACAGCCGGTCGGCCCGCCGCGTCGTCTCCGGCAGCCGGTACGCGGGCGTCAGGTCCAGGACGTTCCCGCAGGCGGTGTCGAGGTCGGTGCGATGGCCGACGGACACGAAGACCGGTCTCACGTCGTCCCGCGTGCGCAGAACACGGCCGATGACCTGGCCGTCGTGCAGGAGCGGGCTCGTGTCGCCGCGGCGCCGGCCCGGCTGCTCGTAGGAGCCGATGAACGCGGTCTTGCCGACGCCGATCGTCGGGACGCCGGTCAGCACGCCCAGATGGCACGCCAGCCCGAACCGGCGCGGGTGCGCGACGCCGAACCCGTCGCAGACGAGCAGGTCGGGCGTCGTCTTCAGGTTGCGCAGCGCGTCCAGGAGCGTGGGCAGCTCCCGGAACGCGAACAGGCCGGGGACGTAGGGGAACGCGGCCGTGCCAAGGGCGACCGACTCTTCGACCACGTCCAGTGTCGCGGCGTTCAGGACGACCACTGCGGCGGCCAGGCGTGCGCCCGTGCCGCTGCCGTCGCCCGAATAGGAGACGTCCAGGCCCGCGACCGTGCGCGGTTTCGCCGGGCCGGGGACGTCCGGCTCCAGCATCGGACGCAGCCGGTCCTGGATCGCCGCCGCCTCGGCCGGGGTGGACGGCCAGGCGTGCAGATCGCGCACCTCCATGCCTCGCACCTCCCTGGCCGCGCTTCCGTGATCGCACCTCTCCGGACCGGCACAGTACCGCCGGATGTTAAGTATGGAACGTGACAAACCCCCCGGAGGTGCACATGGACGGGATGCGACTGGACGGCCGCACGGCGGTGGTGACCGGCGGCGCGGGCGGCATGGGACGCGCGATCTGCGCCGACCTCGCCGCCCTGGGCGCGCGCGTCGTCGTCGCCGACCTGGACGAGGCCGGTGCCCGCGAGGTCGCGGACGCGGTCGGCGGCGTCGCGGCCCGCGTCGACCTCGCCGACCCCGGATCGATCGACGCGTTCGCCGCGGGCGCCGGGCCCGTGGACGTGCTCGTCCACAACGCGGGCGTCGCCATCGTCGAGCCGTTCACCGGCAGCGACCCCGCGCACTGGGACCTGATGTGGCGCGTCAACCTGCGCGCCCCCATGCAGCTCACCCGCGCGCTGCTGCCCGGGATGACCGAGCGGGGCTGGGGCCGCCTGGTCTTCATCTCGTCGGACGGCGCCCGGGCCGGCGGGGGCGGGGAGGCGGCCTACGCGGCCACCAAGTCCGGGCTCTTCGGGCTGGCGAAGACCCTCGCCCGGGAGGCGGCGCGCGGCGGCGTCACGTCCAACATCGTCTGCCCCGGGCCCACGGACACGCCGATGCTCCGCGGCGACGCCGACCGCGACGCCGACGCCGACCGCGCCTCCGAGCAGAAGTCTGGAATGCTCGACAAGCTGGTCAGGCAGATCCCGCTGCGGCGCATCGGCCGTCCCGACGACATCGCTGGCCTCGTCGCGTTCCTGTGCACCGACCGCGCCGAGTACATCACCGGCCAGACGATCTCGGTCAGCGGCGGCATCACCATGCAGTGAGCTCAGGCCACCGACGCGTAGGCGGCCTCGGTGATGCGGTAGGCGCGCAGGTCGCCGGCGGCCATGTGGCTCATCAGGTTCGGCAGGTAGGCGAGCGCGAGACCGGCGTCGGGGTCGGCGAGGCCGATGGAGCCGCCCGCGCCGGTGTGCCCGAACGCCGACCTCCGCGCGGCCTCCGGCGTGAAGAACGTCTGGGCGGGACGCATGAAGCCGAGGCCGAACGTGCTGTCGATGAGCATCGTCCGGTCGGGGCCGCCGGCACGCGGGCGGATCGCGTCCCGCAGGGTCTCGGGGCGCAGGATCCGTCCGGCAAGGAGGTCGCGGTAGAAGGCGGCGAGCGCGGGCGCGGTGACGAGCATCCCGGCGGACGGCCAGCCCGCGCGCAGCACGACCGGGTTGTTGTAGCCGCCCTTGCCCGGGTGCGGGTTGTTGAGCGCCCGGTTCATCGTGCTCTGCGGATCGATGTACGCGGCGGCCAGGCGCCTCAACAGGTCGCCTGTGAACGACCTTGGCGGGTCGGCTTCGCGACGTGGCGCGTCGCCTTCGGCGTGGGGTGCTTCGGCTCCGGGACGGGTGGTGGCTTCGGAGCGGGTGGTGTCGGGCGGGCTTCCGATGCGGCGGCCGGCGGAGAGTTTCGCCGAGCGCTCGATCACGTCGTCCGGTGCGCCGATCCACAGGTCGAGGTCGCGGGCGAACTCGTCCCTGACGAAGGTGCCGACCGTCTGTCCGGAGTGGCGCCGGACGATCTCGCCCGCCAGCCACCCGTACGTCAGCGCGTGGTACCCGTGGGCCTCGCCGGGCGTCCACTCCGGCTTCTGCGCGGCCAGTTCGGCGGCGAGGGCCGCCGGGTCCGCCGCCTCCTCCGCCTGGACGGGACGCGCGAACGCGGGCAGCCCGGCCTGGTGCGACAGCAGATGCGCGGCCGTCGTGCCGTCCTTGCCGGCGGCGCCGAACTCGGGCCACCAGCCGGTCACCGGGCCGTCCACCTCGTACGCACCGCGCTCGGCGAGCAGCAGCGCGGCGGTGGCCGTGATCGCCTTGGTGCAGGAGAAGCCGAAGCAGGGCGTGTCCGGGAGCCAGGCGCGTCCGGTGCGGCGGTCGGCGACGCCGCCCCACAGGTCCACGACCTTGCGGTCGCCCGCGTAGACGGCGACGGCGGCGCCCAGCTCGCGGCCCGCGGCGAAGTTCTCCTCGAACGCGTCGCGGACGGCGGCGAACGCCGGATCGCAGTGGCCCTCCACGATGCCGCTCATGAGCAACGGGCCCTCTCTTCGGGGGACCAACATCGAATCACGTTCTAGCGCGGCCGGTTCATCCGAGGTGGTGGGCGGGCTCGGTGACGGGCTCCTCGGCCCGGCGGGACGGGCGCGTCCGGGCGAACTCCAGCGTGAGGAGCGCGGCGGCCAGCCATGCGATGTCGGACCAGGAGCGGAAGACGACGTTGCGCGGCCTGTAGGACGGCCTGAACTTCTTGTCGAAGAGGTAGAGCGACTCGACCGCGATCCACGGGTCGAGGAGCCGCAGGGCACGGTAGCCGACCCGCTCCAGGAGCGTGCGCTCCTCGGCGTCAAGCAGCTCGCGGAAGGCGGCGAAGTTCAGGGAGACGACGCCGTGGCCGCGCTCCGCCGCGTACTCGACCATCTCGACGATGAGGCGCTCGTTGACGCCGTTCGGGCCGCCGGGGCTGCGGCGCATCGCGTCCAGGCTGAGGCCCTCGCCCGCGGTGACGTACCGCTGGAACGCGATGGGCTCCCGGTGCGCGTCGTAGGCGATCGCGATGATCGTTCCCGGGTGGTGGCCGGTGAGCAGCTCGTCCAGGTTCATGGTGAAGCCCCGCTCGGGCGCGCCGCCGAGGGACCGGGACGCGACGTCCAGCAGCCGGTCGCGCAGGTCCGGCGCGAGGTCGCGTTCCGCGACGATCTCGGACGTGACGCCCGCGTTGACGGTCCGCTTGACCGCCTGCCGGACGTTGCGCATCTGCCGTCCCGACAGCGTGAACTCGCGCGGCCCGATCAAGACCTCGTCGCCGTAGCCGATGCGGCGGAACCGGTCCCACGCGGGCAGGAGGGCGTCGCTCGCGCCGAGGACGGCGGGACGCCACCCGGCCGTCCGGCACAGGGCGAGGAACGACCTGACCGCGTCGGCCTGCGCGGCGGGGTCGCCGACCGGGTCGCCGCCCGCGACGGCGACGCCGAACAGCACCCGGTACCCGATCACGGCCCGCCCGTCCGCGCTGAACACGTACGCCTTGTCGCGGCGCAGCGCGAACGGGGCCAGGGTGTCGGAGCGGGGGTGCGCGACGAGGGCGGCGACGCGGGCGCGGTCCGGCTCGTCGCCTGGCGGGGGCGGCGGG
>NZ_SMJX01000422.1 GCF_004348535.1 Actinomadura sp. KC216 | reverse complement strand
GGGGTAGGCGGCGAGGTCCGCGACGGACGCGCGGATCCGCTCGGCCAGCCAGGCCGGGGGCATGCCCGTCCGGACGTTGACGGCGAAGTCGGCGAGCCCGTCGCCGACCTCCGTGTCCCCGTGATGCCGGAGGTCGATGCCGGGAAGGCCGGTCGGGACGGTCAACTGCGCCTCCTGCGTCGCTTCCAGGACGGCTACCAGGGTTTCACGGCTTGCGAGGCGTTACATCCCTGTCTCGCCTGTATCGCCGGGGATGCTCTACTCGCCGGACTCGACCGGCAGAGCGGGGATGGTCTCGATGCGGCGGATGGTCTGGGACGCGTGCCGTCCCCACGTGCGGGCGTCCCGTTCACCCCACACGACGATCACGGGATCGTCGGGCTGCTCTGGCCCCGCGTCCAATGGGGTCGCCCGGAGCTGGACGGCCTCTGCGGTGAAGCCGTGCTCGGCCAGCGCGTCCATCATCTCCTGCGCGGTCTCGGCGTCGTCTTGCGCCGATGCAGAGGCCGCTTGCGGCGACGCAGAGGCCGCGATGGCGACGAGCCTGGACGGCCTGAGGGCGGCGCACGTCCGGACGGCGTCCGGCCCGGCCGGACCGGCGAACCCCGGGCCGACGAACACGGCGTCGGGCTCGGGCAGGTGCCCGGCCGTGGACCGCACGTCCCCGGACGCCATCGCGACCTTGACCCCGTGCAGGCGGACGTTCTCCCGGATCCGCTCGCACGTCGCGTAGTCGCGGTCGACGGCCACGACGGCGGCGCCGAACCGCGCGCATTCAACGCCGACCGAGCCGTCGCCGGACTCCACGTCCCACACCATGTCGCCGACCCTCGGGCCGAGCCTGGCCAGGACGAAGGCGCGGACGTCCGGCCGCGGACCGGCTCCATCGCCGAAGGCGTCCGAGGGCAGCGCCCATCCGGCGGGGCCCGGCGCGGCCCCTGAGATCCAGGTCGGTTCGCCGAGCGCGTGCCGGTTGTCCAGGACGAGCACCACATCCGGGTCGCTCCACGGACGGGTCGTGGCCTCGGCCGGACGGACGTACACGACCCGCTCCCCCGGCCCGTCCAGGTCTTCGCAGACGACGAACGACCGCGGGGTGACGGGGAACAGCGCGCGCGCCAGTTCCGCCGGGCCCGCGCCCGGCCCGGTCAGCACGGCCACCTTCGGGTGGGCTCGGCAGGCGTTGACGGCTTGTCTGAGGTGTCCGTCGCGAGCGGAGACGATGAGCGCGTCGTCCCAGGGCAGTCCCGCCTGGGCGAAGGCCCGCGCCACCATCGGCGCGGACGGCAGTACGTCTGGGGCATGCCCCTGTTCGAGCAGCATCCGGAGGATCCCGAAGTAGCCGGGATCGCCGTCCACGACGAGCACGACGTTCTGGTCCGTGACGTCGACGCCTTGCAGCGCCTCCGCCAGATCGCCGGTGGCGACCTTCCGGGCCTCCGGCACCATGGGCAGACCGTCGAGGCGGCCGGGTTCCCCCACCACCAGCGCAGCGCCTTCCAGAGCCGCCCGGGCCGCCTCGCTGAGCGGTGAACCGTTGCGGCCGACGACCGTGAGCATCGCCAACCCCGCCTCGTGCCTACCGGGCCATTCGCCCGTACATGCCGACCATGCGCTCGCCCTGCGGGTCGAGCATGACCACCTGCGCGGCCACCGGGCTGGCGGGCGTCCCCGCGGCCTCGGCGGCGAGCCGTTCCAGCTCCCCGGCCGTCCGGCGGCACATCTCCCGGCCGCAGGGGCCGAGCACGCCCGCGGCCTCCCACCTGTCGTAGGCATCCCGCAGCGTCGGCGCCTCCGCCACGGTGGCGGCCAGCGCGGCGTCCCCGCCCATGTCGAGGGTGATCGACTCCAGCACGCCCGCGACGCCCCACACGCCGCCGAGGAAGCGGGCCTGCTCGGCCATC
This sequence comes from Actinomadura sp. KC216, assembly GCF_004348535.1. GTDB lineage: Bacteria > Actinomycetota > Actinomycetes > Streptosporangiales > Streptosporangiaceae > Spirillospora. The sequence goes on along the minus strand of NZ_SMJX01000422.1, from coordinate 4,142 downwards.
CCGGCGACCAGGACGACCTGCGCGAGCTCCGCCCTGACCGCCTCCTTGAACGCCGCGCGCAGCCGCGCCGGGCCGGGCTCGCCGGACGCCCCGGCCGGGACGAACCGCGCGTCCGGAAGCCCCGGCAGCATCCGCCGGGCCGCCTCCCGCGCGCCCTCGCCGTAGAGCACGAGCGTCCTGTCCGCGTCGATCACCCGGGCCGTCCCTCCTCGTCCTCGGCGTCGAGCCTCTCGAAGCCGCCGCCTGACCGCCGCCGCGGCGCGCCGGTGACCCCCGATCCGACCCGCGCCCCGGGCGGCGGCGGGTCGCTCGCGATCCGGCTGAAGACGATCATGTCCCGGTTGGCGCCGTCCTCGCGTTCCGCGCCCCGCGCGATGCCCTCGCGCACGTAGCCGTTCTTCTCCGCGACGCGGATGGACGCGTGGTTGGTGACCATGGCGCGCAGCTCGACGCGGAAGAGACCGCAGTCGCGCAGCGCCCATTCGGAGATGAGCCCGAGGGCCTCGGTGGCGTAGCCGCGCCCGCGCGCCGCCGGGCGCAGCCCGTAGCCGACCTCGCTCGTCAGATGCTCCCAGTTCACCTTGAACAGCCCGATGGTGCCGAGCAGGTCGCCGCTGTCGCGGCCGGTCACCGCCAGGTGGATGCCCAGGCCGTAGCGCTGGACCTTGTTGACGCCCTCGCTCAGGAACCAGGCGATGGGCTCGGCCTCCAGCACGGTCGGGAAGCTCGGCGGCAGGAAGTCCTCACCGGCGCGGATCACCTCGATCAGCCCCGGAGCGTCGTCCAGGCCGAACGTCCGCAGGACGACCCGCTCCCCCTCCAGGCGGACGCTTCCGTCGAAGCCGTTCACTCGCGCTCCCCTTCTCCGCGGGCGTCTCCGCAGGCGTTGACCATCCTGCTCGCGAACCAGGGCGCCCCCGCCCAATGCACATGAAGGTAGGACGCGACACAATCGCCCTGCACGAACCCCACGGGACCGGACGCGGCCCACTGCCAGGCCGCGGTGTCCCCGTGGACGGGTTCGGTGACCGTGCTGTGGAACTCGTGGCCGCGTACCCGTTCGCCCGCGCGAGCGACGACCGAGTCGGCCACCGCCACCGCGGCACGATAGCCCAGTGTCGGCCGCGAGGCCATGGTCGCCTTCACTCCGTCCAGGACGCCGCACATGGCGGCGCCGTCCAGCTCTTGCGCGAGATAGAGGAGGCCCGCGCATTCGGCGTAGATCGGACGCGACGCCTTGCCAAAGGCGGCCAGCTCGCGGCGCAGGGGCTCGTTGGACGAAAGCTCCGCCGCGTGCATCTCGGGAAACCCTCCCCCTATGACGACGCCGCTCGTCCCTTCGGGGAGTTTCTCGTCCCGGAGCGGATCGAACCGGACGACCTCGGCGCCCGCCGCCGCGAGAAGCTCCTCGTTCTCCGCGTACCCGAACGTGAACGCGGGCCCTCCGGCGACCGCGATCCGCGGGCGCCGCACCCCCTCCGCCCGGGGTCCCACCGCCTGCGCCGGGTCCCAGGGCCCGGCGGTCAGCGGGGGCGCCGCGCGGGCCAGGGCGAGGATCGCGTCCAGGTCGCAGGACGCGGCGATCAGGTCGCCGAGCCGCCGGACGGCCCCGACCGCGTCCGCCCGCCGCTCGGCCGCCGGGACGAGCCCGAGATGCCGGGACGGCGCCGCCGCGTCGTCGTGGTGGCGGAGCGCGCCGAGCACGGGCAGGCCCAGGTCCTCGACGGCGTCGCGGCACATGCGCTCGTGGCCGTCCGAGCCGAGCCGGTTGAGGATCACGCCGCCGAACCTGACCGTCCCGTACGAGCGGAAGCCGTGGACGAGCGCGGCGACGGAGCGTCCGGCCGCCGCGGAGGCGTCCACGACGAGAACGACGGGCGCGTCGAGAAGGGTCGCGACGTGCGCCGTGGACGCGTAGTCGCCGCCACCGGCCGCGTCGGAGGATCCCAGCCCTGCGGCGCCGTCGTAGAGGCCCATGACGCCTTCGACGACCGCGATGTCCGCTCCGTCGGCGCCGTGCAGGAACAGCGGGACGACGAGTTCCTCGGACGTCAGCCAGGGATCGAGGTTCCGTCCGGGACGTCCTGTGGCGAGCGCGTGGTAGCCGGGGTCGATGTAGTCGGGCCCGGCCTTGTGCGGGGAGACCGCCAGGCCGCGGCCGGCGAGCGCGGCCATCAGGCCCGTCGCGACGGTCGTCTTACCGCTTCCGGTGGAAGGGGCGGCCACCACGAGCCGCGGAACGTCGAGCACGCACCCAGAGCATAGGGCGTCGCGGCTCGCGGAACGGTCCAGGCGGTGGCCGGGCAGGGGGCCGACGCAGAGGTCGGCGCAAAGGGCGGAGGAGGGTCAGCGGAGGGCGGCGGACGCGGTGGCGCCGGGCACGGCGAACCAGACGGCCTTGCCGCGGACGGACGGCCCGAGCCGCGATCGCGTCCGCCGCATGCCCCAGCGCCCTCCGGACAGCTCCCGGACGATGCTGAGCCCGCGCCCGCAGTCGCCGGACGTCCACGAGTAGCCGGGGAGCGCGGCGTCGGGGAACGCGTCGAAGACCGCGCACCGCACCTCGCCGCCCGCACCGTCCATGGGCGCGCCTTCGCCGCCTTCGCCGTCCGGATCGTCGTCGCCGGTCTCGATCTCGCCGAGATACAGCCACAGCTCGTGCGGGCCGTGCTCGCCCGCGTGCTGGTGCGCGTTCGTCGCCAGCTCGCTCACCATGAGCTGCGCGTCGGCGATCGCGTCGCGCGGGACGTCCAGCGAGGCGAGCGCGTCGCCCAGGACGCGGCGGGCATGGCCGGCGCATCCGGCGCCGCCCGGCAGGGCCCAGACCCACCCGGGCATGGTTCCGGCCACGGCGCGGTCGGCGCCGTCGCCGCCCGCCATCGCGTCGGCCATGGTCTCGGCCGTCAGGCCGGCTGTCGAGCTCTTCACGGGTTCCTCCCGCGTTCCTTCGGGCGCGCGACCGGCCCGCTCGTCACTGTCGGTCCCCCGGTCGTTACGGAGCCAAGCGTGTCGTGAGATTCTCACGAGCGCAACAGCCTTTGCGGAATTGCTCTACCCTTCCTGCCGGGTTCGTCAATCGCGTTGTGACGCGCGTCAAGAGTGGTAAGACTCCACTCCCATGACCTACCGCCCCACCGTCCGTGGCCGCCGCCTGGCGCGGGAACTGCGCAAGCTGCGAGAGGAGCAGGGCCTGACCTTGCAGGAGGTGGCGGATCGGCTCGACTGGTCGCGGGCCACCGTCTCCCGGCTAGAGACCAGCCAGACCCGGCCCAAACCCGGTGACATCGCCGACATCCTCGATCTCTACGGCGTGCCCAGCCCCGACCGCGACGCGCTCATCACGCTCGCCCGGCAGGCCGGGCAGCGCGGCTGGTGGACCGCCTACCAGGACGTCTTCGCGGGCAGCTATGTCGCGCTCGAGGATGAGGCGTCGCACATCCGCACCTGGGATCCGCAGCTCGTCCACGGGCTGCTGCAGACCGAGCAGTATTCCAGGGCCGTGATCACGGCGGGCCGGCTGCTGCCCGGCCCCGAGGACATCGAGCGCCGCATCGCGGCCCGCAAGATCCGGCAGGCGCTGCTGGACCGGACGGACGCGCCGCGCCTGCACGTCGTGTTCGACGAGGCGGTGCTGCACCGTCCGATCGGCGGTGAGAAGGTGATGCGCGCCCAGTTGGAGGCCCTCGCCACCGCCGTGAACACTCGCCCATCCGTCACGATTCAGGTACTTCCGTATACGGCGCGGGAGCATGCGGGCCTCGATGGACGATTCACCATATTGTCGTATCCAGACCCCGCAGACCCCGATATCGCCTACGTAGAGGGCACCATGGGCGACGTTTACCTTGAGAGCGCTGAGGCAATAGCAAAACATAGGGATCGCTTCGATCGGATCGAGGCGGTCGCCCTGTCCCCCGAGGATTCCGCGCACCTCATAGCCGAGGCAGCAAGGAGCAGCCCGTGACCAACCTGCAGCGCGAACTCACCGGTGCCGCTTGGCGCAAGTCGTCCCACAGCGGGAGCGGCGACCAGTGCGTCGAGGTGGCCGCCCTGTCCAGCGACCTTCGCGCGGTCCGCGACTCCAAGGACCCCGCCGGTCCTGCGCTGGTGCTGACGCCGCCCGCCTGGCGCAGCATGCTGAG
>NZ_SMJX01000421.1 GCF_004348535.1 Actinomadura sp. KC216 | reverse complement strand
GCTCTCCGGCGAAGGCCCGGACGGTCTCCAGCAGCCGCCAGCGTCCCGGCCCCGCCTTGACGACCAGGCTCTTGTCGACGAGCCGCCCCAGCACGTCGGCCACCGCACCGGCCGTCGCCGCCGGGGTCACGGCGAGGACGGCGTCCAGGTCGAACCCGCCCGCGAACACCGCCAGCCGCCGGAACAGCCCGCGCTCCTCCGCGTCCAGGAGGTCGTGGCTCCAGGCCAGGACGGCGCGGAGCGAACGATGCCGCTCGTCCGCGCCCCGGCCGCCCGCGAGGAGGCGCAGCCGGTCGTCCAGCGCGGCCAGCACGCCGGACGCGCCGAGTGCCGCGCTGCGGGCGGCGGCCAGCTCGATCGCCAGCGGCATCCCGTCCAGCCGGGCGCATATCTCCGCCACCGCGCCGGGCTCGGCCGCGAACTCCGGGTCGGCGGCCATCGCGCGATCGGTGAAGAGCGCCTCGGCATGCGAGGACAGCGGCAGCGGCCCCACCCGGACGATCCGCTCCCCCGTTACGCCGAGCCGCTCCCGGCTGGTGGCGAGGATCCGGGTACCGGGGCAGGCCGCCAGGATCCGGTCGGCGAACCCGGCGACCGCGTCCAGCAGGTGCTCGCAGTTGTCGAGGACGACCAGCGTCCCGCCCCGCCCCAGCCGCTCGATGATCACCGTGTGCAGCTCGGTCTGCGGACGCTCGGTGAGCCCGAGCGCGGCCGCCACGGCGTGCTCGACGAACCCGTCCCGCACCGGCACCAGGTCGACGAACACGCCGCCCTGCCGGGACGCGGCCGCCGCCACCGCGACCAGCCGCGACTTGCCGACCCCGCCCGGCCCGAGCAGCGTCACCAGCCGGGACCGCCCGGCCGCCGCCTCGATCTCCGCCAGCTCGTCGCCCCGCCCGATGAACGAGGTGCGCGCCGCGGGCAGCCCGGTCACCGTCCCCGTGTCCTCGCCGCGCTCGCCCCGCCGATGCTGCTCCGACGCGAGAATGGCCAGCTCACGCCGGTTGGTCACCCCGTACTTCCGCAGGAGGGACGACACGTGGCTCTCGACCGTCCGCACCGAGATGTGCAGGCGGCTCGCGATCTGCGTGTTGGTCAGGTGCCGTCCGACCGCGTCCAGCACCTCGGCCTCGCGCTCGGACACCTCAACGGGCGACATTCACCCATAATCCCGGAAAGTCACACGTGCGGCGCCGTGTTCGCATCCGCGCCCGCCAGGCTCGTGCGGGCCGGGGCTCAGGGCGGGTCTTCGTAGTGGGTGGCGATCGCGGTGGCGCGGTCGCGCAGGGACGTGCGCAGCCATTGCGGGGACAGGGCTTCGGCGTTCGTGCCGAGCCGCCACAGCGCCCATTCGGCATGGCGCGAATCCTGGAAGGTCACTTCCAGCCGCAGCCAGCCGTCCGCGCCCTTTTCCTCGGCCAGGACGGCCAGCGCGGTGCCCACCAGTTGCTCCCTCCGGGCGGGGTTCACCCGTACCTCCACGGCCACCTGGTCGCCACCGGTCCGGAACCGCGTGCTGCGCTCCTGCCAGGCCCGGTCCAGATCGACCCGGTCGGGACGCTGCGCCGGCTCGTCGAGTTGCTCGGCGTCCAGCATCCGGGACAGCCGGTAGGTGCGGTCCGCGCCGGACCTCGTGGCCAGCAGATACCCCTGGTCTCGGACGGTGACCAGGCCGATCGGGTCCACCGTGCGCCATTCCGGGCTCTGGCCGGCGGCGGCGTAGCGGATGCGGAGCTTGCGCCCGGCGAACACCGCGCGCCGGATCTCGGCGACGACCGCGTCGGACACCTCGTCGGCGGCCACGCGGCGCGAGAGGAGGTCGGTGTCGGGGTCGATGAGCAACCGCTGCGCGGCACCTGCCGTGGTGTCCCGATAGCCCTCGGGTAGCGCGTCCACCACTTTGAGCATGGCCGAGGCGAGCGCCGAGCCGAGGCCGAACACCTGCGCGCCGCGCCGTGATCCGGCGACCAGGAGGGCGAGCGCCTCGTCGTGGTTCAGCCCGGTGAGCTCTGTCTGGAAGCCGGGCAGCAGCGCGAACCCGCCGTGCCGGCCGCGTTCGGCATAGACCGGGACACCGGCCGCGGACAGCGCCTCGATGTCGCGCAGCACGGTCCGGGTGGACACCTCCAGCTCGCGGGCCAGCGTGGCCGCGGACAGCCGGCCGCGCCGCCGCAGCAGCAGGACCAGCGAGACCAACCGGTCAGCGCGCATACGAAAAGTCTACGGAATACATGACAGAGGTTGTCGTGATTCGTTGGGAGGCTCTCATCACGACATCAATGAATGGGAGCTGATGTGGCTTTGGAACGTACGGCGGTCAACCCGTGGGAGTGGTCGGTGGAGCTGGGCTACGACCAGGGCGAGATCGTCTCCGGGCAGACCCGGACCCTGTACTGCGCCGGGCAGACCGCGATGAGCGGCGACGGCAAGCCCCAGCACGCCGGTGACATGGCGGCGCAGCTGGCGCTGAGCGTCGACAACCTGGAGGCCGTGCTCGGCAAGGCGGGCATGTCCCTGGCGAACCTCGTCCGGCTGAACGTCTACACCACCGACGTGGATCTGCTGTTCCAGCACTACGGCGCGCTGGCGTCGCGGCTGGGCGCCGCCGGGGTGGCGCCGCCGACCACGATGCTCGGGGTGACGCGCCTGGCGATCCCCTACCTGATGGTCGAGCTTGAGGGAACCGCCGTCGCCTGACCGGGTCCTCGCCGTCCCCGCCGCTCGCGCCGGTTCGCCCCGGTACGAGCGGCGGGGTGTCCCGGTGCTCAACGGATTCTCGCCAAACCGCCGTACGCGACACGGACCTCTGCCGAGCATTCCGCTTTTGTTCGGAACTCTCCGCCATGTCCGCATGCCGTTAATGGTCCCCAGAACGCCTAAAGCGGTTGACAAGGCAGAAGTGAGAGGTGGATAACTGACCTACCCCAGGCATTCGGAGGGCGTACGTGAACATCAGCATCAGAGTGACCGATCCTGGTGACGCGGCGGCCCACCGTTCCTTACTCAACCGCCTACTGGGCGACCCGTACGTCCGGGAGAACTCGCGGATTTCCGTCGAGTCCACCGATGCGGAGGCCATGGGGACGACGGCCGACGTGATCCAGCTCGTCCTCGACAACGGATTCGCGCTCGCGAACCTGGCCTTGGCATTCGCCCAATGGCGGCACCAGTCGGACACGGTCGCCCCGGTCGTCGTCCGGGTCGGCGGGATGAGCACGGTCCTCTCGCTCGACGACATGGCCGACAATAAGATCGTCCATCGCGCGCTGAGCGGTGCACCCGACCCGCGGCGATCGAGATGCGTTCTCATCGGCGTGAGCGACTACGCGCAACTGCGGCCGCTGCCCGCCGTCGAGCAGAACCTCCGCCGGCTTGAGGAGGTCCTCACCGACCCGGGGATATGGGGCATTCCCCGCGAGCGGATTCACAAGATCGACTATCCCGAGTCCGCCGACGCTCTCGAGCACGCGATCGCCCTTGCCGCCGAGGACGCCCCCGATGCTCTTGTCGTCTATTACGCGGGACACGGGCTGTACGACGCGGAGCGCGGGCTCCTCCTCGCGTTGCCCAATGCCTCCGACGACAGCCGAGAGGGAACCGTCCCATGGAGCCGCCTGGCCGAAGTGATCCATCAGGCCCATGCCGCCCGGCGGGTCGTCCTGCTGGACTGCTGCTACGGGGGGCTTGCTCTGGAGAGCGGCGAGGCTCCGGCTCCGCCCGACCTGCTCGGGGCGGCGAGGGTCGAGGGCACCTACATGCTCGCCGCGACGCAGAAGTACGACGAGGCCAGGTCACCGGACGGCGAAGCGTGCACGGCGTTCACCGGCGAGCTGGTCCAGGTGCTGAGCGACGGCGTCCCGCCCGGCTCGCAGCCATCGGAATTCCTGAGCCTGAACGCCATTCACCAGGAGGTGCGCAAGGCCCTCGCGGCCAAGAGGCGTCCGCAGCCGCAGCGGCACGACCCCGGGCACATCGGCCAGTTGCCGCACTTCCACAATGTGGCCCGTGAGCGCCGGACCGCACCTCGCCAGAGGAGAGCGCGGCCTCGCGACTGGTTGCCGAATCGCTCTTCCCGCTACCTGGTGGGTGGTGCCGCCGTCCTCATCCTCTTGGCCGTCGCGTTGTGGCAGTTCGGTGTTTTCTCGACGAAGAACACCCCGCTGGCCGGAGTCAGCCTGACCGAGTACTGCTCGTCGCAGGACCTGAAGGTCAGTGGTGAATACTGCGTCCACCCCATAGACCTGACCGCGGCCTGCCGGTGGGAGCACGGGAGAACCGACCTGCGGGCAAAACTCACCTCCGCCGACCCCAACAGTGCGATATGCACCGACTCTGCGCAGGAATTCGCGAAGGGCATATCGAAAATGGGCGGCTACTGCAAGGCCAAGACGGGTGCGACCGACGCCGTGGCGACGCTCAACAATTCCAGCCACCGGGGCACCTGGGTCTGCCAGATAAAGATCGACATGGACGTCGCCTGCGTCCTCAAATACAAGAAGGACGATCTGGTGGCCCGGCAGGCCGGCGACGGGACCTGGACCTGTTACGAGTGACGCGGCCCCGGAGCGGATGTCGGTACGGGCTGGCACAATTCCGCGCCATGAGCGACAGCACGGGTGCCCCTCTGGCCGGGTTGGACGACGTCGACTGGGCGAATCTGGAGCACGCCTACGGACCGGCCGACGACGTGCCCGATCTCCTCCGGGCGCTCGCCTCGGAGTCGGCGAGCGAGCGCGGCAAGGCCATGCACGCGCTGTACGGCAACATCTTTCACCAGGGCAGCCGGTACGAGGCGACCGCGCACGCCGTCCCGTTCCTGGCCGCGCTGGCCGATGACCCGCGGGTGCGGGATCGTGCCGGCATCGTCCTGCTGCTCAGCGCGATCGCCGTTGGCTATGACGAGTCCTACCTGCCGCGCGGCGTCGAGATCGCCGAGTGGCGTGCGGGCATCGAGCGGATGCGCGCCGCCGATCCCGACGAGGAATTGCACCGGATGGAGGAATGGGTCGCGGCGGCAGACGAAGAAGGCGAGCGCAGTGTCCGCGAAACGCGTCTCGCCGTCTTCGATCTCGAGGAGTCCCTGCGGCACGCCGAGGCCGAGCTCGGCGCGTACGACGCCGTCCGCGCGACCGTCCCCACGCTGCGCGGCCTGCTCGGCGACCCCGACCCGGAGATCCGCGCCGCCGCGGCGTACGCGCTGGGCTGGTTTCCGGAGGAGGCGGCCGGGACGCTCCCTGCGCTGCGGCCGCTGCTGGCCCCGGGAGCCGCCGCCGAGGTGGCGGCGAACGCGATCGTCTCCGCGGGCCTGCTGGGCGGCCATGACCTCGTCCCGTCCCTGCGCACCTTCCTGACCGGCGAGGACGCCCTGCTCCGCCACGCCGCCGCGATCGCACTGGCCCGGCTGGACGACACCGGCCCGGACGTCCTCGACACGCTGGAGGCGGCCGCCACGCAGCCTCCAGAGCACACCGCGCCCGGAGTTCACCATCTGGACGGCAACATGCGCGGATACGCGACGATGACGCTCGCGGAGGTCGAGGAGGGCGCGCATCCGAGGCTTCTCGGCGCCATGCTCAAAGGGCTGGCGCTCAGCTCCGGCCCCGAAGCGTTCCCCACGGTCGACGCCGTGCTGCGGCACGTGTTCGGGCAGCCGGGCGACGCGCCGCGTCCACCGTTCGAGGAGCTGACCGAACCGCAGCAGCGCACCGTACGAACCTTGGCCGAGATGGGGGACGACACCTGGCGCTGGGGCAACTTCACCCTGATGCTCAGCGCCTGGGGCCTTCCGTCCCGGCAGGCGGATTGCCGTGCCTATGCGGGGCTCGACTGACGTCCACACGAGGAACGCTCAGCCATCCCGACCGGCTCCAGTGATGAGTTGTCGCGCCCGCACCCGTCATACCTAGACGGGACGCGACAAGACGGAAGGATGACGTGATGAGTGCGGACACGCGGCTGGAGGGAGCGGGCGTGAGCGGGGGGGTGGGCGACGTCGACGAGCCGGTGTTCTCGGGGCTGGCGGAACGGCACCGGCGGGAGCTGCACGTGCACTGCTACCGGA
>NZ_SMJX01000420.1 GCF_004348535.1 Actinomadura sp. KC216 | reverse complement strand
GGGGATCGTCGGGGGCGCCGCGGTGGCCGGGGCCGTGCCCGGCCCGCCGGCGGGTGGCGTGCGCGACGCGGCCACGCCGTTCGCGAATCCGCGGAGTACCTCGTTGCTCAGGTCGAGGTACCCGGGATCGTCGAGCGATCTGGGCTTGTGGACGTTGTTGTGGCTGCCGGGCAGGATTCCGTGCAGGCGAAACGAACCGTAGGCGGATGCGCGCTGGACGATGCGGTCGCTCTCCGCGGCGAAGGAGACGATCGGTATCGGGCAGCTCGCGGTGGTCACCTGGGTCGCCTCGGCGATCCCCTTCACGACATGGCGGTGGGTGTCGGCCACCTCCTCGTCGAGCGGCCGCAGGCGCTTCTCCTGGACGTTCAGCAGGAAGCCGCCCATGACCCGGCGGGGCAGGAGGAAGATCCCGGAGCCGCCGTTCGGGCAGGCGGTCATGACGATTCTCTTGATGGGGGCGAGTTTCTCGCCCTGGCCGTCCGAGAGCATTCGGGACAGGAAGGTTTGCAGGACCAATCCGCCCTGGCTGTGCGTGATGACGACGATCTCGTCATAGCCCGGCGAAATGCGTTCGTATCTGGTGCGCAGCTTGTCGGCGGCGGTGCGGTAACTCGGCACGCGCGTGAGCAGCCTGCTTCCCACAAGCCGGGTGTTGTATTCGAACTGCTCGAATTCGAGCCGGTCGGGTATTCGGGGATCGGCCCTCATGAGGTCGGTCAGGGGCTTCCAGGTCCGCGGGCCGGACGCGAGACCGTGGATGAACAAGATCGCTGAACGGCTCATGGAAGACCTAACGGCAATATACCTGTTATGCCGGGCAACTATATCCATGGCGGACGCCGGGTGGAGCGCGACCAGCCGGATGGGCGAATCCCGCGAGTCGGTGCGGGTTTTGGTCCTGTTCGATATGGGATTAGTGTCAGGTGAAGACGGTTCCGATCTGGTTGAACTGCCAGCCGGCGGATTCGGTCCGGACGAGGCGGACCCAGACCGTCCAGCCGCTGCCGATCTGGTCGCCGAGTTCCGCGGGGACCGGCAGCGTCATGTCCTGCGGAGGGTCGTCATACCCGGTGAACCGGAGGCTGCCGCGACCGATCTTGGTGATGGTCATATCGCCCATCCACTCGTCGATGATCTCCGCGGGCTCGAGATTGTGAAAGGCGTAGGGGCTGTCGGCGATGAGACGCTTGAGCGCCCTCCCTGCGCTCTTTCCGGCGGGGAGATCGCGGGCGGCCTCCCGTCCCTCGGCGGCCATGGCCGTGGACGCGGCGGCGGAGAGGTGGCCCCGCTCGCCCAGCCAGCCGGCGAGGCGGACGACCATTTGGCCGATGGCCTCCATCTTCCGGTCTTCGTCGTCGTCGCTGCCGAGTGAGATGCTGCGCGGCATCCAGAGGCCAAGGAACTCGCCCATGTGATCAGGCAGCTTTTCCACGGTGGATTTGGTGCCGTCCTCCAGATACCAGCCCGCCGAGTTGCGCAGGCTCTTCGTCGCTCCCTCCATTTCCCGGTAGGTCTCGTCCGTCATGGTCGGGTCGTGCCTGAGGCAGTTCAGGAAACCGATGAGGGCGGTGTCGATGGTGACCTCGTCATCCGGGTCGGCGGCGTGCCCGCAGGACGGGCATTCCTCGGCGGTGATCCGCGTGAAGGCGGGCACCGGCGGGCCCGGAGTGACGATGTCGCTGAAACCCCATTCGTCATGCGCGAAGACGACGCTCAACCCGAGACGGGGGTCGTCGGTATCGGTGACGAGCGGTTCGAAGCCGTCGAAGTCGACGTACTTCCACTCGCTGCCCTCATCATCGACCAGCGGGCCGGTCAAATCGTAGACGTCGCCGGAATCGGGGTCGGTCCACGTGCCGGGCAATTCGGCGGCGAAACGGGTGGGCGAGCCCGCGCCCATCGCGCGGTGCGCGTCGAGGTTCCAGACCCGGGCGAACCCGTATCCGTCGGCGGCCACCACCCGGGGACGGCCACCCAGCAGTGAATAGGCGACCGATTCGATGCCCAGGGTGCGGCCGTCCGTGAGGGGCATTCCTCTCTGCTCGCCTGTGCGCGCGTCCCAGACGCGCACGCTGTAGTCGGAACTGCCGCTGATGATGATCGGGACGCCGTCCGGCGCGGCGAAGGCCACGGACCGGATCCGCCCGGTGTGGCCGGTCATCGTGGGGCCGATCTGCCTGCCGTCCGGCAGGTCCCACAGCCGCAGGGTGTGATCGTCGCCGCCGCTGACGGCGACGGGCCGCCCGTCGAGCATGCCCACGGCCACCGCCCACACCGGTTCGGTGTGTCCGGTCAGCGGCCTTCCATGCTGCCTGCCCTTGGACAGGTCCCAGACCCGGACGGTGTTGTCCTCGCCGGCGGTGACCGCGATGGTCCGGCGGGCGAGCACGTCGACCGCCACCGCCCGCACCACCGATTCGTGGCCGGTCATCGGGGTGCCGACCGGGGTGCCGTCGGCCAGATCCCACACGCGGACGGTCTTGTCGTAGGCGCCGGTGACCGCGATCGAGCGCCCGTCGAGCACGCCGCAGGCCACCGCGTAGATCGAACCTCTGGCGTTGTACCTGATGTAGCGCGGCTCGGCGGGCCGGTCGGTCCGCCCGTGCCCGGTCAGCTCCCAGATCGTCAGGTCGCCGTGGCCGCGGACGGCGACGGGCCGCCCGTCGAGGGTCCCGAACGCCAGCGACCAGACCGAGATCGGGGACTCGCCCTCCAGCGGCGGGCCGATCTGGCGGTGGGACGCCAGATCCCAGACCCGCACCAGGTGGTCGGGCCCGTCGCTGATCACGACCGGGCGCCCGTCCACCAGGCCGCAGTCCACGACGTACACGGGAGCGCCGGGGCCGCCCAGCGCCGGCACGATCTGCGCGCCGAACGGAAGGGGCACGAACCCGTCGCTTTCAGAGTGCGGATATCCAGGCATTACCCCTCCGACCCCTCCGACCCCCACCGACGCTCCGATCGCGCGGATCAGAGTCTCGTGTTGCGACAAAGAATCTATAGGTCCGCTTGTCAGCGTCGGCGGCACGCGGGCACATTGGAGACCCCTTCGCCGGGAGGGAGCCCGAGCAGACGCGTGAACCCGCAGGCCATGGTGAAAGCGGCGGGACCAGGCACTGCAGCGTGTCCGCCTGCGACATCGCCGTATTCTCGGGACGGCCGAACGATACGCAGGCCAGGCGCGCCTCGAGTTGTACTCCGCGTTGGAAAAGAGTTTCGACGCGTCCGATCTGCCCTGGCACCTCTGCTACCGGGAGGACCGCGGGGACGGGGCATCATCGTCCCGCACCAGGAACACCAGCCGCTGCGGCTCGTCCACCCGCTGGCGGATCATTCGCGCGGCGCGTTGCGCTGGTACGACAAGCATTCCACGAAGGACGCGCGGATGCGCCTCCTCGTCGCCCTGCACGCGGGCTCGTGCGTTCCGACGACAACGGCATCGTCGGCGACACCGTCTGGAAGCGGCTGGCCTGAGGCCCCTCTGCGAGCGCGCGCCCAGCACCGCCTGGCCTCCTCATCGGTTCTGTGTGGTGGGTGGTGCGGTGCCGATGGCGAAGAGGGTGGCGATGACGGCGGCTGCGGCGAGGGCGAGGAACATGGTGGGGTAGCCGCCGAGCACGGCCGCGAGGGCGGCTCCGGCGAAGGGCGCTATCGCGCTGGCGGTGGTGATGGGCGCGGCGAGGATCCCGGACAGGGAGCCGTAGGCGGCGGTGCCCCAGCGGTCGGAGACGGCGGTGGCCTGCAGGAGCGTGGCTATGCCGCGCGTCATTCCGGCGAGGAACGCAATGGCGATGAGCAGGGCGATCGGGCCGGGGACGAGGGCGAGGGCGGCGGTGGTGGCGGCCGACAGCGCCAGGACCCAGATGGTGCGGGCGCGGACGCCGGTGCGGCGGGCGAGGGTGCGGTAGCCGAGGCGTCCGGCGACCTGGCCGACGCCGCCGAGCCCGAGCGCCCACGCCGCGACGCTGGCGTCCGCGCCGCGCGAGGTGAGCAGCGGGATGAGGTTGACCACGACCGCGAACGCCGTGAAGGCCGACAGGGTCAGCGCCGCGGTGAGCAGGAGGAACGGCCGGCTGCGTACGGTGCCCCACACGGCGGCGCGTCCTGTGGCGTGCTTCTTGGGGAGGTCGTTCCGGTGCGTCGCACCTTCGTGCGGTGAGGGCCAGGGGCGGCGCAGGGCCAGCCAGTGCAGCGGGACGGTCACCACCGCGAGCACGGCGGCGAGGACCAGGTAGGCGCCCCGCCACGACAGGTGGGACGACAGGGCGTCGGTGAGCGGCGCGAACACGGTGCTGGCCAGTCCGGCGGCGAGGGTGAGGGTGGTCAGTGCGGTGACGTGCCGGGGCGCGTAGTAGCGGGTGAGCGCGGCGAACGCGGGCTGGTAGAGGACGGCGGCCATCGCCGCACCGGCCACCAGCCAGCAGGCGGTGAACAACCACAGGTTCGGCGCCGCCGCCAGCCCCAGGACCGACAGCACCGCCAGCGCCGATCCGCCGGTCATCAAGGCGCGCGGCCCTCGGCGGTCCAGGGCGCGGCCGAGCGGGATCCCGCCCAGCGCGGCGACGATCAGCGCGGCGGAGAACGCGGCGGTGATGGCGCCGGTGGACCAGCCGGTGTCGCGGGTGATGGCGGGAGCCAGCACGGGAAAGGCGTAGTACAGGACGCCCCAGCTGGTGATCTCGGTGACGCACAGCGCGGCCAGCGGGCTGTTCACCGCGCGCCGGGCGTGGCCACGCGCCGACCGGGCTCCGGCGGCCGGAGCCGCCGGTGCCCGGTCTCGGGCGGCAGGTTCGGCCGCGTCAGTCATCGGCGCGTTCGGCCTCGCCCGAGTAGCCGTGCTCGATCCCGGTGGAGAAGCCTAGCCCGGCGGGTGCGCCGACGCCGATGCTGATCGGCTCGGACACCGATCCGCCGCCGCAGCACGAGCCGCCACCGGCCGCGGAAACGGCTGCGGATTCGGTTCGTGTCGCGGGTTCGGGTGCCGGTGACGTGGAGCAGGACGTCCCGCATCCGCCGTCCTGTGCGGGGGAGCCCGGTAGTTCGTCTTCGGTGACCAGGTTGGTGGAGCAGACGCCGGTCTCGGGCAGGTCGAGCTGGACGGTGTCGGCGGCCTCCCGGTCTCCGGCGAGCGCGGCGACGATGGAGCGGACCTGCTCGTATCCGGTGGCCATCAGGAAGGTGGGGGCGCGTCCGTAGCTTTTCATTCCGGCCAGGTAGAACCCGGGTTCGGGGTGGGCGAGGTCGCGTTCGCCGTGCGGCGGGACGGTCCCGCAGGAGTGGAAGTTGGGGTCGATGAGCGGCGCGAGTTTGGCCGGGGCCTGGGTGCCGGGGTCCAGGTCGAGCCGGACTTCGCGGAGGATGTCCAGGTCGGGGCGGAACCCGGTGGCGGCGACCACGGTGTCGGTCGTGATCACGTGGTCCCCGTCCGGGGTGGTGCCGGTGACCTGGACGGCTCCGTCGCCGGTGGTGAAGCGGGTGATGGTGAAGCCGCGGATCAGGTCGATCTCTCCGTCGGTCACGGCCTTCTTCAGGCGGGTGCCGAGCGCGCCGCGGGCGGACAGGCCGTCGGCGTCGCCGCCGCCGTACAGGCGGGCGACCGACGTCCCGCGCACCGCCCAGGTGATGCGCGTGCCGGGGGCGGCCTTGGCGAGTTCGGCCAAGGCGAGCAGCGTGTTGGCAGCCGAGTGACCCATGCCGACGACCAGCGTACGGCGTCCGGCGAAACGGTCACGATCGCGACCCAGGACGTCCGGCAGCGGCCCGGTCAGGTGGGCGGCGGCCTCGTCCTCCCCGGGAGCGGGCAGGCCGGAGTGGCCGAGCGGGTTGCTCCGGCCCCACGTCCCGGACGCGTCGATCACCGCGCGGGCGGTCAGGTCGGTGACGGCCCCGTCCGGTCCGACCGCCCGCACGAGCAGCGGGTGCTCGTCGCGGCCGATGGTGCGGGTGACGTCCATGCCCTGCCTGGTGACCGCGACGACGCGGGTGCCGGTGCGGATCCGTCCGGCCAGCGCGGGCACGCGGGACAGCGGGGCCAGGTAGTCGCGCACCATTTCGGCACCGGTCGGGAGGGCGTCGGGGTCGGGCAGCCGCCAGCCGGTCGGCTCCAGCAGGCGGCGGGCGGCGGCGTCGGTGTCGTAGCGCCACGGCGAGAACAGCCGGACGTGCCCCCACTCGGAGATCGCGGCCCCCACC
>NZ_SMJX01000041.1 GCF_004348535.1 Actinomadura sp. KC216 | reverse complement strand
CTGTAACATCGGGGCGGACAGCTCCCCGTACCCCAGGCGAGGAAATGCAGCAGACCGACCTCCCCGCGGCCGAGTACCGGCACGTCTACGAGTTCCACGTCCGGTTCGGTGACATCGACTCCCAGGGCCATGTGAACAACGTCAAGTTCCTCGGCTACCTGGAGGACGCGCGGCTGGAGATGTTCCACGGCGACCCGGTCCGCAAGGGGGAGAAGCCGGTCCGCGGCATGGTGATCTCGCGGCACGAGATCGACTACCGGCAGCCGCTGCTGCCGACCGTCTACCCGATCCGCGTGGAGACGTGGGTGACCGAGGCCCGCGCCGCCTCGTTCACGCTGGCCTACGAGGTGCGGGACGACGCGAACGTGTACGCCGAGGCCACCTCGACCCTCGTCGCGTTCGACAAGGAGACGAACCGGCTGCGCCGCTTCACCCCGGAGGAGCGGGAGTTCATCGGACGCTACACGGCGCCCACGGCATGACCGCCCTCGCCGGGCCGCCGCCCCCGCTGAACGACGGTCTCCAGCCGGGGGTGCGGCTGCGGGTCGTCCAGATGGCGGACGCGGAGGCGCTCGCCGACCTCTACACGGCGAACCGCGACTACCTGCGTCCCTGGGAGCCCGCCCGCGACGACGCGTACTTCACCGTCGACGGGCAGCGCGACAACCTCTGCGGCCTGATCGAGGCGTACGCGACGGGGGACATGTGGCCGGGCGTCATCCTCCTGGACGGTGAGATCGCCGGACGGATCACCCTCAACAACGTCCTGCGCGGCCCACTGCAGACCTGCTTCGTCGGGTACTGGGTGGCGCGCGCGCACGCCGGACGTGGTGTCGCGACGGAAGCGGTCAGGCAGGCGCTGGACGTGGCGTTCGACGGCCTGAGGCTGCACCGCGTCGAGGCGTTCACGCGGGTCGACAACCACGCGTCCCAGCGCGTCCTGGAGCGGAACGGCTTCACGGCCGTGGGGACCGCCCGCCGGCACATCCACGTCGACGGCCGCTGGCACGACGAGCGCTTCTTCGAGCGCCTCGCCCCCTGGGACGACGGCATCGCCCTCGCCCCGCCCACCGCCTAGCGGGCCGCCGCGGCAGGCCGCCGCGCCTCCCGGCTGACGCCGTCTAGGGATCATCCTTACCGGGTATTACCGGAAAGAAGTAGTTCGTCCTCCCCAGGGAAAGCGTCACATGTCCCCCTATCTCGCCGCCTGGATCTTCTGGATCCTGATGTTCTTCGCCATCGAGATGCCCGCCGTGTTCAACCGGCAGCCCGGCGACACGCTCTCCGAGCTCGTCTGGAACGTCTTCGCCATCCGCGGCAAGCCCCTCGGCTGGCAGCTGCGCCGGCTGGCCCTCGTTCTCGGCCTCGGCTGGCTGGTCGCCCACTTCCTCACCGGTGGTGCCATCTGACCGCTGTCGTCCCGGACTGGGCTGGTGACAACCGAGCTGTCACGGATAGATAACAAGCACGGCAGCAATCCGTTTTAGGCCCACTTCTCGCTCTAGTGTCGCGCTGCGAATGTGGAGATCCCACGTGGAAGGGGCACAAATGCGGCGCGTCTCACGAGGAGCGATGGCACTGCTGCTCGCCGCGGGAGTGACCGGGGCCGGCGCCACGGCGGCGCAGGCGGTCACGGACCGGGCGGACTCGGCCCAGGCGGGCACGGCCCAGGCCGGCGACATCCTCGACCGGCTCAAGGCGATTCCCGGCATGCAGGTGACGGAGAAGACGTCGACGTTGCCCGGCTACCGCTGGTTCTGGCTTGAGTACAGGCAGCCGGTCGACCACCGCAACCCCAAGGGGCAGTGGTTCGAGCAGCGCATCATGCTGCAGCACAAGTCGACGGACCGGCCCATGGTGCTCTACACCAGCGGTTACAACACGCCGGAGGTGATGTTCACCGCCGAGCCGACCGCGCTGGTGGACGGCAACCAGCTCTCGCTTGAGTACCGCTACTTCACCCCGTCCCGTCCCGAACCCACGGACTGGACGAAGGACACCATCTGGCAGGCGGCCACCGACGAGCACCGGCTGATCCGTGAACTGAAGAAGATCTACGGCACCAAGTGGATTTCGACGGGTGCGAGCAAGGGCGGCATGACCGCCGTCTACCACAAGCGCTTCTACCCGAACGACGTCGACGGCAGCGTCGTGTACGTGGCCCCTAACGATGTGAACAACAACGACGACCGGGCCTACGACGAGTTCTTCAAGAACGTCGGCAACGACCCCAAGTGCCGCGCCCACCTGAAGAGCCTCGCGCGCGAGTTCCTCAAGCGCCGGCCCGCCATGCTCGAGCGCTTCAAGGCCGCCGCCGACGCGGGCGGCTGGACGTTCGAGATCCTGCGCACGATGGACCGCGCGTTCGAGAACTCGGTGATGGACTACGAGTGGGCGTTCTGGCAGTACAGCCTCCAGTCCGACTGCCCGACCCTGCCGTCGCTGGACGCCTCCGACGACGACCTCTACAAGTCGCTCGACACCATCGCGGGTCTCTCGTTCTACACCGACCAGGGCCTCGCCCCGTACATCCCGTACTACTACCAGGCGGGCACCGAGCTCGGCTGGCCCACGCCGAAGTTCAAGCACCTGCGCCCGCTGCTGCGGTACGAGAGCAGCTACCAGCCGCGCACCTACGTCCCGCGCGACATCCGGATGCGCTTCGACCACGGCCGCGCCATGCGCGACATCGACGGCTGGGTGAAGCGGAACGCGAACCACATGCTGTTCCTGTACGGCTCGAACGACCCGTGGGGCTCCGAGCCGTTCCGCCTCGGCTACGGCAGCCGCGACTCGGCCGTGTTCACCGCGCAGGGCCTGAACCACAGCGCGCGCCTCATCGACAAGCTGTCCCCCGAGGAGAAGGCCAGGTCGATCGCCTTCGTGAAGCGCTGGGCGGGCGTCGAGGCCGATGTGCGGACGCTCACGACCGGACCGGCCGCGGACGACCCGCTCCAGATCCAGCGCCCGCCGCTGTAGCGAGCGCCCTGCTGCAGGGACCTCCGCTGTAGCGGAACCTGCGGTGTGCCGGCCGTCGTGTTGACCCCTGACGCGGCCGGCACACCGCATCCTGCTTTTCGGGCCGTTTCAGGCGGTGGTGAGCCAGGCGGCGGCGTTGCCGGGCAGCAGGTCGCCGTCCAGGGGAGCGCTGGCCAGGAGCGGGCGGCCCGGCGGGAGTGGCAGCGACTCCTCGCCGCAGTTGAGCGCGCAGGTGAGCGGGCCGCGCCGGAAGAGCACGGCCGTGGCGGGGGAGTCGAGCCACTCCACGTCCTCGGGCAGGCCGTCCCGCAGGCGGCGGCGCAGGGCCAGCGCCTCGCGGTAGAACGCCAGCATGGAGGACGGGTCGGACGACTGCGCCTCGACGGTCATCGACGCCCACCCGTCCGGCATCGGCAGCCACGGACGGACGCCGTCGGGCGAGAAACCGTAGGGCTCCGCAGTACCGGACCAGGGGAGGGGGACGCGGCAGCCGTCCCGCCCTACCCGCTGCCCGTTCGTGCGCTTCCACATCGGGTCCTGCCTCGCCGTGTCGGGAAGGTCGGTCACCTCTGGCAGGCCCAGCTCCTCACCCTGGTACAGGTAAGCCGACCCTGGGAGCGCCAAGAGCATCAGCAGCGCCGCCTTGGCCCTCGCCCGCCCGATGCCAGGGACGCTCTCCGGCTGCTCGTAGCGGGTGACGTGGCGAATGGAGTCGTGGCTGGACAGCACCCAGGTCGGCGCGGCCCCGGTAGGAGCGACGGCCTTGATCGCGGCCGTGATCACGTCGCGGAACGCGGTGGCCGACCATGGGGCGAGTTGCAGGTCGAACTGGAACACCTGGTGAAGCTCGTCTGGACGCAGATAGAGCGCGAGGTCTTCGGGGCCGTCCGTCCATACCTCGCCTATGGCCATGCGGTCGCCGTCGTACTGGTCCAGGATCCGGCGCCACCTCCGGTACACGCCGTGGACTTCCGGACGGCCGTACATGGGGCCGTTCACGACGCGGCGGCGGCGTCCGTTCAGGTCGGGGAAGGACTCGTCCTTGAACAGGCCGGCGGCGACGTCGATGCGGAAGCCGTCCACGCCGCGGTCGAGCCAGAAGCGCAGGATCTCCTCGAACTCGCGCCGCACGTCGGGGTGGTGCCAGTTGAAGTCGGGCTGCTCGCGCGCGTACAGGTGCAGGTACCACTCGCCGTCGTCCACCCGCGTCCAGGCCGGGCCACCGAACGCGGACGGCCAGTCGGTCGTCGGCCCCTCCACGCCGGGACGGTCACCTGTGGGAGGACGACCCCCCACGCCACCCAGAAGGGCATGCTCACCTGGCTTCCCCGCCCGGAAAATGTAGCGGGACCGCCCGGGCGACCCGGGCGGCGCGGCGAGCGCCTCCCGGAACCAGGGATGCCGGTCGGACGAGTGGTTCGGGACGATGTCGACGATCAGCCGGAGGCCGTGCGCGTGCGCGTCCCGCACCAGGGCGTCGAAGTCGGCGAGCGTGCCGAACCGCGGGTCGACGTCGCGGTGGTCGGCCACGTCGTAGCCGCCGTCCGCGAGCGGCGAGGTGTAGAACGGGGTCAGCCACAGCGCGTCGACGCCGAGGTCGCGCAGATGGCCGAGCCGGGACCGGATCCCCTGGAGGTCGCCGTCACCGTTCCCGTCGGAGTCGGCGAAGCTGCGGACGTAGACCTCGTACACGACGGCGTCGCGCCACCACGGGATTCGCGTCATACAGGGCGATCTACCCGCCTATGTCGGGGCGTTCACCATGCTCTGCGCGGCCATCGTGAAGTAGTCCCAGAGCTGCTTCTCCAGGTGCTCGGGCAGCTCCAGCTCGTCGACCGCGTCGCGCATGTGGCGCAGCCAGGCGTCCCGCTCGGCCGACCCGATGACGAACGGGACGTGCCGCATCCGCAGCCGGGGATGCCCGCGCCGCTGGCTGTAGGTGGTCGGGCCGCCCCAGTACTGGATCAGGAACAGCCGCAGCCGCTCCTCGGCGGGCCCGAGGTCTTCCTCGGGGTAGAGGTCGCGAAGGTCGGGGTCGCCCGCGACACCCTGATAGAAGCGGCGCACCAGCCGGTGGAAGGTCTCCTCGCCGCCGACCGCCTCGTAGAACGTCACCTGTTCAGCCATAGCGCCTCCCACCCTATGCGAGAGCCGCCGCGCCGCTCACCTTGATCCACTAGGGCGCGGGGGTGGCGACCGTCACGCCCGCCTGGTCGAACGACCGCTTGACGCGTTCGCGCAGCTCGCGGGCGATGTCGCCCTGCCTGCCCGGCGCCGTCTTCAGCACGACGCGGATGACCAGCGCGTCGCCGGCGAGCGCCTGCACGCCCCACACCGCGGGCGCCTCCAGGACGAGATCCTTCCACCGCTCGTCCGCGGCCATCTCGTCGGCGGTGGACTGCAGGATCTCCTTGACCTTCTCGGTGTCCTCGTGGATGTCGACGGGGATGTCCAGGACGGCCCGGCCCCAGTTCTGCGACTCGTTCCCGACCTTCTTGATCTCGCCGTTCGGGACGTACCAGACGACGCCGTCCACGTCCCGCATCCGCGTGACCCGCAGCGTGACGGCCTCGACCGTGCCCTTGGCGGTGCCCACGTCGATGAAGTCGCCGACGCCGTACTGGTCCTCCAGCAGCATGAACAGCCCGGCGAGGAGGTCCTTGACGATGTTCTGCGCGCCGAAGCCGACCGCGACGCCGATGACGCTCGCGCTGGCCAGGATCGGCGCCAGGTTCAGGCCGAGCGAGCCGAGGATGCTGAACGCCGCCGTCCCCATGATCAGCACGGACGCGATGGAGCGCAGCACCGAGCCGAGCGTCTGGGCGCGCTGGGCCCGCCGCTTGTTGAGCAGGGCGGGGCTGCCCTCGAAGACCGTCCGGGACCGTTCCCTGGCCCGCTCGGTCATCGTGCCCTCGGCCATCCGCACCGTCACCCTGGTGATCATGCGGTGCGCGATGCTCTTCAGGATCAGCGCGATCACGAACGTGACGACGACCCAGAAGAAGGTGGTGAGCGGCCCGTCGAGCCACGTCGAGAAGAACTCCGTGAACCGGGTGTTGTGCGAGATGTTCCAGACGAGCCGGCACGAGGTGCTGGGCGTCGGGTCCCCGCAGGCGGTCTCGGGAGTCCCCTCCCGCGCCCACGGCAGGAACGCCGGGACGGCGAGCAGCTCGGCGGCGAGAAGCGACATGAAGGCAGACCCTCCCCGGCCATTGTGGTGCCTGGACACCGCGCCGTGGTCGCGGCGGGCTCGGAGCCGATCGTAGGGGACGTGTCCGACCGGTTCGTCCCGGAGTCCGCGAGGTCAGGCAGGTGTCACGGCCCGGCCGGGGAGGGCTGGCTCCGGCGAGCGTGTCCCGCGAGGTCCGTGGCCGCCGCGCCGTTTCCGGTCACGGCCCCGCGGGACACGCCCGGTCTCAGGGGACGCCGCCGTTCAGGCGGCGCCCGCGCCTCCCGGGAGTCTCGGGCGTTCGGGAGGCGGGGTCAGCGACGGAGCGGCTGGAGGACGTGTGCCAGCTTCATGGCGGCGCCGCCCACGTCGTCGACGCGGTGCATGCGCTCGCCCCACGACCACCAGAAATAGTGGTCCTTGGTCTCCGGGGCCGGCGCGCACGTGACGTCCTCCGCGAGGCTCGCGGCCTCCGGGTTCACGACGCGCAGGAACGCCGGCCCCGAGCGGGTCCTGACGACGCGGGCGACCAGGCCCTGCGTGCCGAGTGCCTGCTCCAGTGCCTCCAGATAGCCGACGCGTCTGTCGCTGACCACCTTCGCACCCCCTCTGTCGGCGAGTACCGGTCAACTGATCAACTCTGTGAATCCGTTCGATCACTCGCGGCGAGAATTGCAACTCTCACGGTGTTGGTCAAGTGACCGCGCGTCCAGCGGAGTACCGGATTACCCCACCTCAGAGGAAGCCCACACCCCTCCGGAGGAAGAATCTCTACCTGTGGGGGGCGGGACGCCCCCTGGCCGCCCCTTCTTCGCCGGAATCGCTTGGCGGGCCATGTGACGAGGGTTACGCTGCGTGCGCGAGAGATTATCTGTCGTGGCCATAACCAGAGACCGGTCGCCGTGGCGGGGACGACCGCCCTCCCCCGGAGGGACGGCGTCCCGGCACGACGGTGAGGAGGCCGGAGTCGATGTCGGATCCCCCTCGGAAAGAGACGGACGTGGCTCGCCGGATCCGCGCGCACGGCCTGGCCCGAGGACGCGGCCCGGTCGAGATCGCGCAGGAGATCCACGAGCAGTGCGGGCCGCTGTTCGGCACCAGCCGTGTCAAGGCGCACCGGCTGGCGCACGGCGTCGCGCTGTCCGACATCGTGGCGCAGGTCCGGGCCCTCTACGAGGTGGACGGCAAACCGCCCCCCCGCCTCGGGGAGACGCTCCTGTCCGCCTACGAGAGCGGCTACAAGCGGCCGGGCCCCGAATACCTGCACTACCTGTGCGCCGTCTACCGGGTGGAGCCCGACGCACTCGACTACCAGAGTCCCTGTATCTGCGGACGCGGTCACGCCGTCCGCCCGGGCGCCGCGAGCGTCCCGAAACCGCGGCCGGCGGAGCGGCACGCGGCATCACGCCCCGACGCACTCGTCGGGGCGATCGTCCCCAGGGCCGAAGACCGTCCCTGGACAACGCTCAACGATCCTCGGGGCCACAACCGCGCTGACGGCCCCCTGACCATTGATGTGGGGGAGGAGGACATCGTGCTTCGTAGGACCCTTCTGCAACTTCTGGCCGGAGCGGGCGTGGCGCTCGACGGTCAGTTCCTAGGAGCGGTCGACAACCTGCGCCGCAAGATGGACGACACACTCGTCGGCGCGACCGTGTCACCGACCATGCTCGACCAGTGGGAAGAGACCACCTACGGCTACGGCCAGCAGTACCAGGCCACCCCGTCCTTGCGGATGCTCTGCGACGTCCTGTTGGACTTCAGCGAGGTCCGGCGGATGTGCGACAAACGCCAGCCCGTCGAGCTGCAGGAACGGCTCTGCCGCATCGCGGCGCAGCTGTCCGGGCTGTCCGGCCTGATCATGATCAACCTTGGCGACCACCGGCTCGCCCGCTCGTTCTTCCGCACCGCCCGCACCGCCGCCGACGAGACCGGCGACCGGCAGCTGCGCGCCTGGGTGACCGTCCGGGAGTCGCTCGTCCCGATGTACTACGGCGACCCCCGCGAGGCGCTGCACCTCGCCCGCAAGGCGCAGGACCTCGCCGGCCGCACGCCCGGCGTCGCCGCCGCCATGGCGCCCGCCGTGGAGGCCCGCGCGCTCGGCATGCTCGCGATGCGCGGACGCGGCGACGCCGCCCCGAGCGCCCGGCGCGCCCTCGTCCGCGGCCGCTCGGTGTTCGACCAGCTGTCCAAGGCCGACACCAGCGACCTCGTCTACGGCTTCACCGACCGGCAGATGGCCTTCTACGAGGGCGACACCTTCACCAGCCTCGGCGACCACAAGCACGGCGACGAGGTGCTCAGCCACGCCCTGACCCTGTACTCGCCGACCGACCGCGTCGACCTGACCCTCGTGCGCCTCGACCGGGCGATGTGCAAACTCCACGCCGGCCTCCCCGACGCCGCGCTCGCGGCCGGGCAGGAGGCCATCCTCGACCTGCCGCCCGCCCACCGGTCCGACATCCTCGTGCACCGCGCCCGCCAGATCGGCGCGGCCGTCAACGCCAAACACGGCGAGATCCCGGAGCTGAAGGACTTCTACGAGGCCCTCGCCGGCCCCTGGGTGACGAGCCCCGCCCAGGGACGACCATCCGTCCCTCCGTCCGAGCAGGTTTGACCCGGCATGGGCACCCCTGACAGCACGCCCTGGCAGGACCACCCGGCCCGCGCCCTCGTCCGGCTCCAAGACGAGCCCCCCGTGTGGGAGTTCGGGGAACTCCGGCTGCGCCGCTACGGCGCCGCCGACCACGGCACCGTCCTCGCCCTGCACCGCGAAGGACTCGCCCAGGTCGGCCTGCGCCCCGGCGACGGCGTCTACTACGACCACGACTTCTTCCGCATGGAGGACATCTACCTCCGCAACGACGGCGAATTCCTCGTCGGCGAGCTCGGCGGACGCATCGTCGCCATGGGCGGCCTGCGCCGCGCCGACCTCGTCCCCGGCGGCCGGGCCCGCGCCTACGGCGGCTACGCCCCCGGCGCCCCGAACCTCGACGCCGTGGAAATGGTCCGGCTCCGCGTCCGGCCCGCCGTGCAGCGCCGCGGCTACGGCGCCGCCATCGTCCAAGCCCTCGAACAGCGCGCCGTCGAGTACGGCTACCGCGTCCTGCGCGCCGACACCACCGAACTCCAGGGCCCCGCCCTGGCCCTCTACGCCAAGTTCGGCTGGACGGAGACCCGCCGCGAGACCATCGGCGGCATCGTCAACATCTACATCGAGAAACACCTCCGCTGAAGACACCCGAGCCGCGGGCCCGTCCCGCCGGAGGCGCGGCCCGGCGAGACCCAGGCCCGCGGCTCGGGGCGGTGTTTGTTTGTATTTCTCTCCTCCTTCGGGCCCGGGGGGCCCTCCATCGTCGAGAAACACGCGCGATCGCTGGCATCGCTTCGGCTCGCCTGGCGGCTCGCTGCGCGATCAGTTTCTTGCTTCGCTCGAAACTGCCTTCGGACGCGATCGCGGGGGTTTGGGTTGTTGCGTGGTTGCGGTGGTGGCTGGTGTTCGGGCAGTAGTGGGTGGCGGTTGTTGGTCGGGTGCGGGGCCTCGTTAGATGCGGGTTGCGCCTACCAGCTGCATCAGGGGGTAGCGGTGCTGGCGGATCGAGGTGAAGCCTCGGGTGGTCAGGGCCTTGGTGATTTCCTGGTCGCCGAAGACCGTCAACCCGGTGGTGCGGCGTAGGAGGGCGCGGCCTATGCGGGTTGCGGGGAGCGGGGTCGGGCGGCGGGACGTGAGGATGATCAGGCGGCCGCCCGATTTGAGGACGCGGGTCATGCCGTCCACGGCCGTCCACGGGTCGTCGAACAGGTAGAGGGCGCCGAAGCAGCAGACGGCGTCGAACGACTCGTCGGTGAAGGGGAGATCGACGGCGTCGCCTCGGACGTAGCGGATGGCGTGCTCCGTCGTGTCGGCTACCGCGCGGGTGAGCATGGTCTGGGACGCGTCCAGGCCGATGACCAGGCCGTCGCGCCCGACGCCCTCGGCCAGGGCGCGGGTGACGTTGCCGGGGCCGCAGGCGATGTCCAGGACGGTCGCCGGTTCGCCGGTGAGCCTGAGCCAGTCGCGGGCCATGGCGTGCTCGGTCGCGGTGTCGGGGCCGATGGGCCAGCCCTTGGCGATGTTGAAGCCGATGGGGCGCCATACGCGCTCGTAGATCTGCGGCAGCAACGTCGACTGCATCGCCGACTGCGCGAGCGACGGGGGCGGCTTCGCGGACGGCCCGAGCAGGTCGAGGTAGCCCGCCGAGGCGTCCGGCTCGGCGGGCGGGTCGCGGAGCAGGTCGAGGACACGGTCCATGCCGGACGAGACGTCCATCGAGGGGATCACCCGGCTATTAGATCACGTGTCAACTCGTCGGGGAGGGTGAGGCCCGTCTGGGCGGCCATGAAGGCGAGCGTGTCCGCCATCAGGGCGATCGAGCGGCTCACCGAGCGGCCCGCGTGGCCGACCGCGGGCTCGTGGCGGAGCAGGACGGGCGAGTCCGAGGCGGTGGTGTGCTGCAGCGCGGCGCACATCTTGCGGGCGTGCAGCGGGTCCACGCGGGTGTCGCCGGCGAACGTCGTGAACAGGACGGCCGGGTACGCGGTGCCCGCGTGGACGTGGTGGTACGGCGAGTAGCCGATGAGCCAGCCGAACTCCTCGGGGTCGTCGGCCCGCCCGTACTCGTCGTTCCAGGTCTCGCCCAGGCCGAAGCGCTCGTACCGGACCATGTCCAGCAGCGGCGCCGAGCACACCACCGCCCGGTACAGGTCGGGACGCTGGGTGAGCGCCGCGCCGACCAGGAGCCCGCCGTTGGAGCCGCCGAAGATCGCCAGCTGGGACGGCGTCGTCAGGCCGTCCGCGATGAGCTTCTCGGCGGCGGCGTGGAAGTCGTCGAACACGTTCTGCTTGCGGTCGCGCATCCCGGCCCGGTGCCACTCCTCGCCCTCCTCGGACCCGCCGCGCAGGTTCGCGATCGCGTACACGCCGCCGGCCTCCACCCAGGCGAGGACGTTCGCCGAGTAGGACGGCGTGAGCGGAATGTTGAACCCGCCGTACCCGTACAGGACGGTCGGCCGCGGGCCGGAGAGGCCGGGGCGGGAGGCGACGAGCATGCGCACCTCGGTCCCGTCACGGGAGGTGTAGGTGATCTGGCGTGTCTCGATGTCCGGGACTTCGACCGTCCCCGGGGCCGATGCCCACAGCGTGGTCTCGCCGGTTCGGGCGTCGTAGTGCATGACCGAGGACGGTGTGGCGTTGTCGGTGTAGCCGAACCACGCCTCGTGGCCGCCCTCGGGGCGCTCGACGATCCCGCCGATCGTGCCCAGGCCGGGGGTGGGAACGGTCTCGAGCCGTGTCCCCGTCTCCAGGTCGTGGACCGTGATCTCGCTGATCGCGTGCCGCGTCCACCCGGCCAGCAGCACGGGACGGTCGAGATCATCGAGGATCGCGAAGTCGGAGAGGACGGCCTCCGGGTCCTGCGGGACGAGGTCCCGCCAGGTCTCGTACGACGGGTCGGCCGGGTCGGTGACGCACAGCCGGGCGCGGGGCGCGTCGCGGTCGGTGAAGACGTAGGCGCGGCCGTCGCGTCCCACACGCAGGCTGGTGGCGGCGTCGACGCCCTCTTGGACGGCGCGCAGTTCCGGTGCCTCGGGCGGCGACGCGGACAGGTCGGCGATCCACAGGTCGTTGCGCGGCGCGGTGCCCTGCGACGCCGACACCGTCAGCCAGCGGCCGTCCCGGCTGACGGAGACCCCGTAGTAGTTGGTCTTGTCCATCCCGTCGCCGAAGATCAGCACGTCGTCGGTGTCGGGCTCGGTGCCGACGCGGTGCAGGTAGACGCGCCGGTGGTACTGCTCCTCGCCCTCCGGGACGTCCCGCGCGGGCAGCCGCCGCGTGTAGTAGTACGCCTCGCCGCCCGGCAGCCACGCGATCGACGAGTACCGCGCCCGGTCGATCGGACCCTCCAGCCGCTCCCCGGACGCGACGTTCATGACGTACAGCAGCGACTCCTCGTCACCACCGGTGGAGAGCTGGTAGGCGAGGTGGCGGCCCTCCTTGTCGGGCTGCCATCCGTCCAGCGTGGTGGTGCCCTCCGCGTCCAGAGCGATCGGGTCGATGAGGACGCGCTCGGAACCGTCCGGATCCACCGTGTACAGCACCGCGTGCTCCTGGCCGGGCGCGCGCCGCGTGAAGAACCGCCGTTCACCCCGCCAGTGCGGCGAACCGACGCTCCCCGCGCCGAGCAGCTCGCCGAGCCGCCGCCGCAGGCCCTCCCGCCCCGCCAGCGGATCCATGACCTTGCGGAACAGCTTTTCCTGTGCGGCGAGCCACGCCTTGGTGTCGGCGGCGTCGGGATCTTCGAGCCAGCGGTACGGGTCCGCGACCCGGTGACCATGGATCTCCTCGACGATGTCCTGGCGCCGCGCAGGCGGATACGGCCTCATGGGTGCACTGTATTGGGCGTTCCGGACTGCCCGTCACGTACACTTCGACCCGCCGCGAAGGCGTGTTTGCGTTCGAGCGGGCCCCTGAAGGGGGATTATTGGGGTAGCGGACGGCCTCCCTCAGGCGCCACACTGATTTTGGTCGGTTCGCCCCGGGGAGGTCCTCATGGCGAGTGCGCAGGTACCGGAGACAATAATCGGGCCTCGGTGCGAGGCGCGCCCAGTCGCGCCCGCCGAGGCGTTCAGAAGACAACAGAGCCCGGTGGAGGGCGTCTGAGATGAGACAAGTCCTCCTCCTGAACGCGACGTACGAACCACTCACCACGCTCCCGCTCCGGCGGGCGGTCTGCCTCGTGCTTCGGGAGAAGGCAGAGATCGTCCACCACGACACCTCAGGCGCGGTCCTTCATTCGGCGACGATGACGGTCGAGGTCCCCTCCGTCATCCGGCTGCGCCGCTACGTGCGCATCCCGTTCCGCACCCGCGTCCCCCTCACCCGCGCCGCGCTGATGCGCCGCGACAACTTCCGCTGCGTGTACTGCGGCCACCGCGCCGAGACCATCGATCACGTCCATCCGCGCAGCCGCGGCGGCAAGCACGTCTGGGAGAACTGCGTCGCGTCCTGCATGACCTGCAACCACCGCAAGGCCGACCGCCTCCTCGAAGAGCTCGGCTGGACGCTCAGCATCACCCCCGGCGTCCCGCGCGGCGCCCACTGGCGCCTCATCGGCCTGATCCACGACGGCGACCCCCAATGGGCCGCCTACGTCACCGAACCCGCTGCGTGACTCCCAGGGGGGCGCCCCCTGGAACCCCCGTCGCGGCGCAGGCGATCCTCACGCCGCTGTTGTGGTCTGTCGTGCCTGTGACGGGGTGTGTGGCGTCGCTCCGGTCGCCTGCGCCGCCGGTTCGTGCGACCTCCGGCGCGGGGCGCCTACGGCCGCACGAACCGTGGCCCCGGCTGAGGTTCGATCCGCCGGGGCGAGGCTCAGACCTCGGGAGGTTGAGGTCGTATCCTTGGTGTCGTGCCTCGTTATGACTATCGCTGCCGCGCTTGCGGGTCGACCTTTGAGGTCTCTCGGCCGATGATCAACGCGTCCGATCCGGCCCGGTGCCCGGACGGGCACGATGACACGGTCAAGCTTCTGTCCACTGTCGCCGTTACGGGCACGTCCCGTGGTGCCGCGACTCCGTCGAAGCCTGCGGGTGGGGGCGGCGGCTGTTGTGGTGGGGGCTGCTGCTCCTAGCCACCGGCCTGCGCGGCGCGCAGGTGCTCGGCGGTCGCGGCGGCGTCGTAGCCGTCCGGGACGCCGTGGAGCAGGACGGCGGTGCCCTCCATGTGGTCGGTCCGCATGGCCAGGATCGCCTGGTAGGCGTCCGACTTGTACCAGGCGCGGGCGCTGTCGATGTCGGGGAACTCGATGAGGACGTAGCCTCCGTCGACCGGGCCCTCCATGACCTCGGGGACGCTCCCGTGGACGAGGAAGCGCCCCCCGAACGGGTCCATCGTGGCCTGGATGCGCTCCATGTACGTGAAGACGTCGTCGTGGAGCGTCGGCTGCGGGTGGAGGTGGGCCAGGGCGTAGGCGGTCATTGCGATCTCCTTTCGGGCATGTCCCACTGTGGGCCCGCAGGGGGAACGCCGGCGATTACCTCGGGGGTAGTGCTCAGCCGTTGAGGCGGTCGAGCTGGGAGACGTCGCGGGCCGCGCCGGTGGAGGCGGACGTCGCCATCGCGGCGTAGGCGCGGAGGGCCGCGCTGACCGGGCGGTGGCGGTCGCGGGGGCGGTAGCCGCCGAGGTCGGCGAGGAGCTTCTCGCGGCGGATGTCGAGTTCGTCGACCGGGACGTCCAGTTCGAGAACCCGGTTCGGGATGTCGATGACGATGCGGTCGCCGTCCTCGACCAGAGCGATGATGCCGCCGCCCGCGGCCTCGGGGGACGCGTGCCCGATGGACAGGCCGGACGTGCCGCCGGAGAAGCGGCCGTCGGTGATCAGCGCGCACGCCTTGCCGAGCCCGCGGCCCTTGAGGAAGCTCGTCGGGTACAGCATCTCCTGCATGCCGGGGCCGCCCTTCGGGCCCTCGTAGCGGATCACGACGACGTCGCCCGCCTTGACCTTGCCGCCGAGGATGCCCTCGACGGCCTGGTCCTGCGACTCGAAGACGACGGCGGGGCCGGTGAAGGTCCACAGCTCCTCGTCCACCCCGGCGGTCTTGACGATGGCGCCGTCGGGGGCGATGTTGCCGCGCAGGACGGCGAGGCCGCCGTCGGCGGTGTAGGCGTGCTCGACGGAGCGGATGCAGCCGTTCTCGCGGTCGAGGTCGAGCGACTCCCAGCGGGCGCTCTGGCTGAACGCGGACGTGCTGCGGACGCCGCCGGGCGCCGCGTGGAACAGCTCCACGGCCTCCGGCAGGACGTCGGGGGAGCGGACGTCCCACTTGGCGACGAACTCGTCGAGGGACGCGGAGTGGATCGAGTGGGCGGAGTTGTTCAGGAGCCCGGCGCGGTGCAGTTCGCCGAGCAGGGCGGGGATGCCGCCTGCGCGGTGGCAGTCTTCGACGTGGTATTTGCCGGTCGCGGGGGCCAGCTTGCAGACGCAGGGGACGCGGCGCGACAGCTCGTCGATGTCGGACAGGCCGAAGTCGACGCCCGCCTCGGTCGCGGCGGCGAGCAGGTGCAGGATCGTGTTGGTGGAGCCGCCCATGGCCACGTCCAGGACCATGGCGTTCGCGAACGCGTCGTAGGTGGCGATGTTCAGCGGCAGGACGGACTCGTCGTCGTTGTCGTAGTAGCGGTGGGCGACGTCCACGACGGTGCGGCCCGCGTCCTCGTAGAGGCGGCGGCGGGCGGTGTGGGTGGCGAGGACGGTGCCGTTGCCCGGCAGGGCGAGCCCGATCGCCTCGGTGAGGCAGTTCATCGAGTTCGCGGTGAACATGCCCGAGCAGGACCCGCAGGTCGGGCAGGCGCTCTCCTCCATTTCGAGGAGCTTCTCCTCGGAGAGCGACGCGTCGGCGGACGCGATGATCGGGTCGATCAGGTCGAGCTTGTTGCCGTCCATGACGCCCTCGACCGGCTTGCCCGCCTCCATCGGCCCGCCGGACACGAAGACCGTCGGGATGTTCAGGCGCAGTGCCGCCAGCAGCATCCCCGGGGTGATCTTGTCGCAGTTGGAGATGCAGACGAGGGCGTCGGCGCAGTGCGCGTTGACCATGTACTCGATGGCGTCCGCGATCACCTCGCGGGACGGCAGCGAGTACAGCATGCCGTCGTGGCCCATCGCGATGCCGTCGTCCACGGCGATCGTGTTGAACTCCCGTGGCACGCCGCCGGCCTCGCGGACGGCGCCCGCGACGACCTTGCCGACCTCGTCCAGATGGACGTGGCCCGGCACGAACTGGGTGAAGCTGTTGGCCACCGCGACGATCGGCTTGCCGAAGTCCTCGCGTTCGACGCCGCTGGCCCGCATGAGCGCGCGGGCGCCCGCCATGTTCCTGCCGTGGGTGACAGTGCGTGACCTGAGCGGTGGCATATGGGTGACCTCTCGAACGTGGGGCGTGCCGTGACGGCGGTCGCCGGGCCCGCGCGTGGTCCGGCGCGGCGGAGGGCGAGTCGCTTCGCCTGTGCTCGCAGCGGCGGATCGCGGCGCTGCCGCCGGCGACGGCGGAGATCGCGCGGCCGCCCGGTGTCCCTCGATGCTACCAACCGGGCGGAGGCATGAAGAAAGCCGGGACGCGGCGTCCCGGCTTCCGTGTGTGCCGGTGTCCGGCCTTCGCACCGGTGTGCGGGGCGTACACCGGGTCTCAGGCCCGTCGTGGGGCGTTTGCGGGGCGGCCCGGGGAAGAAGGGCCGCCCGCCCTCCTCAGTCGGGGTACTTCGGCGGCAGAGCGTCCTCGGCCGCCTGGAAGATGCGCTGGACGTCGCCGTCCGTCAGGATCGTCGGACGGCGGCGCAGGTACGCCCGCGCCCGGTTGCCCGCGTACACGTCGACGTCCCTGACCCGCATGACCTTCCACGGGATCGACGGCCCGTAGATCGCCACCGAGGGCTGCACGGGCACCTCGAAGCCGACCTTCTCGCCGAGGATGTTGCTCGCCATCTGAGCCTCCCAGCGGGCCTCGTCCAGGCGGTCCTTCTTGTTGAAGGGGCCGTGGAAGAGCTTGAGGTGGGACATCGTGCGCACGGGGAGGCGCTTGTCCCACTTCTCGGAGTCGATGGCGTAGACGCCGCTCGGGCCGATCACCAGGTGATCGATCCGCCCGTCGCTGACACCTTCGTCGTCGCGCGGCACGGCCCGGGCGTGCAGCACCAGGTACCCGTTGCGCTGCAGGGCCCTGAGCTGCTTCTCGGTGCGCCGTTCCGCGGCCGAGGACTTCTGCCAGGCGGCGACGCTGGAGTCCTTGCGGGACCGGCGGACGACGTCCGCGATCACCACGAGGACCGCGACGGTCAGGCCGAGCCGCCAGCCGAACAGGATCGTGACGGCGGCACCGGCGGCGAGGGCGACGCCGATGCGCTGGATCCAGCGGCGCGTCCGCGGGTCGTCGAGCATCGCCGCGGCGGTGCGCTCCTCCTCGGGACGCTCCGTCACCGGAGACTGGTGATGGTGCTCACGCGCTTCCTCCGACACGGTTCCTTCCGACCCCGCTGCGTCCGACCCTGCTGCGTCTGACCGGGCCCGGGGCTGGCCCCTGGCCCCCTGTGTGTTGCCCCGCTCCATGATCGCCATGAGTGACGCTCCGTATTCCTTTCCCATCGGGGGCATGATCCTCCGTGCGCACAGTAATCATCCGCGGGGTTGGCGACTAGTCATGCCGGGTTA
This sequence comes from Actinomadura sp. KC216, assembly GCF_004348535.1. Taxonomy (GTDB): domain Bacteria; phylum Actinomycetota; class Actinomycetes; order Streptosporangiales; family Streptosporangiaceae; genus Spirillospora. The sequence goes on along the minus strand of NZ_SMJX01000041.1, from coordinate 22,684 downwards.
ATAGTTTTGTCGCCATCCGTGGGTGATTCACTGCCGTGTGGGATGGGTACGTAGGTATTCTTCTCCCTTCCGCCGCTGCGGACGTGCCTGCCCTCTTTGATGCCCGCGCACACGGCGTCTAGCGTTCCGGTTCGTGACACAGATCCATGACCTCAGCGCTACCCGTATGGCGGCGGCCGTCCGCACCGGGGAAGTATTCCCGGTCGAGCTCGCCGACCACTACCTGGCCCGCATCGAACGCCTCAACGAGCAGGTCGGCGCCTATGTGACCGTCACCGCCGAGCGCGCCCGCGACGAGGCCCGCCAAGCGGAGAAGGCCGTGCAGGACGCCGCCGACCCCGCGGAACTGCCGCCGCTGCACGGCGTCCCCGTCCCGGTCAAGGACCTGAACATGGTGGCCGGCGTCCCGTTCACCCTCGGGTCGCGCGTGTACGCGGGCCTGACCGGGTTCGCGGACGACAACGTCGTGACGCGGCTCCGGCGGGCGGGGTCGGTGCTCCTCGGCAAGAGCTCGGCGCCCGAGTTCGGGCTGCCCTGCTACACCGAGGGCGACGTCGCGCCACCGGCCCGGACGCCGTGGGACCTGTCCAGGTCGGCGGGCGGCTCCAGCGGCGGCGCCGCGGCGGCGGTCGCGTCCGGGCTGGCCCCGGTCGCGCAGGGCAGCGACGGCGGCGGCTCGATCCGGATCCCGAGCAGCGTGTGCGGGCTCTTCGGGATCAAGCCGACCCGCGGGCGGATCTCGCACGGGCCGATCGTCCCGGAGCTCTTCGGGCTGTCCACGAACGGGCCCATCGCCCGGACCGTCGGTGACGCGGCGCTCCTGCTGGACGTGATGGCGGGCCCCATGCCCGGCGACCTGTACGCGGCGCCGCCGGTCGAGGGGACGTTCGCGTCCTACGCCGAGCGCCCGCCGGGACGGCTGCGGATCGCCCGGAGCCGGGAGCCCGCCCTGCCCGACGCCGTGGTGCATCCCGACTGCGTCGCCGCCTACGAGGCGGCGTCCGAGCTGCTGGTGGAGCTGGGCCACGAGGTCGTGGACATGCCGCCGGTGTTCGGGCCTGACCTCGTCCCGCATTTCGAGACGCTCTGGGCCGTCATGGCGACGATCACCCCCGTCCCCGACGGCGACGAGCACCTCCTCCAGCCGCTGACCCACTGGCTCCGGGCCCGCGGCGAGGCGACGACCGCGCCGCAGGTCCTCCAGGCCCATGCCGTGCTGCAGGGCGCGCTGCGGGCGGCGTTCCCGGTGATGGACGGGTTCGACGCGATCCTGCATCCGACGCTCGCCCAGCCGCCCGCCCCGATCGGGTACTTCCACGACCAGGAGCCGGTGGAGAACTTCGAGCGGCAGAAGCGGTTCACGCCGTTCTGCGCGATGTACAACATCTCCGGGCAGCCCGCCGTGACCGTCCCGCTGCACTGGAACGAGGACGGCCTGCCGATCGGGATCATGCTCGCGGGGCGGCTCGGCGGCGAGGGCACGCTGATCTCGCTGTCCGCGCAGCTCGAGGAGGCCCGCCCCTGGATCGGCCGCACCCCGGACATCTGGACGGCGTGACCCCGCCGGTGCCGGGCATGGTGCAGGGGTGGTAGACGACGAACTTGCCGGGCTGGCGGGCCTGCACGGCGTGGCGACCCGGTACGCCGACTGGCGGGGACGCGAGGTGGCGGTCTCCCGCGACACCCTGGTCGCGGTGCTGGGGGCGCTCGGCGTGGACGCGTCGTCCCCGTCCGCCGTCCGCAAGGGGCTGGAGCGCCACCGGGAGGGGCGGCGTTCCGGGCCGCCGACCCTCATCGTCCGCCGCGCGGACGGCAGCGTCGCCGGTCAGATCCTCGCAGCGCTCCGGAGCCGCCTGCGGCCGGGCGAGCACCTCGAGGTGGACATCTCGACCGGTGCGGCGGAGGTCCTCTCGCCGCCTGGGACCGAGGCGCAGGGGTTCCGGCCGCTGGCGGAGCTTGCGGACGTGCCGTCCGGCTGGCACCGGCTCCGTGTCCGGGCATGGACCGAGGGGACGTTCCATCCGCGGGGAGGAGCCGCGGGTTCGCCGTCCGGACGGCACCGGATCCGCACCCGGCGGGGCCGGGCGATGTCCGCGACGGTGCTCGTGGCACCGGACTCGCTGGCGCCTCCACCGAGGTCGTGGGGGTTCACAGCGCAGTTGTACTCGGTGCGGTCCCGTGCGTCCTGGGGGCTTGGCGATCTGCATGACCTGGCGGATCTCGCGGCGTGGAGCGGACGGGAGCTGGGGGCGGGCTTCGTCCTGGTGAATCCGCTGCATGCGAGCGAGCCCGTCCCGCCGATCGCGCCGTCGCCGTACGCGCCGATGAGCCGCCGCTTCCCCTCGCCGATCTACCTCCGGGTCGAGGACATGCCGGAGTACGCGGCGCTGCCTCCCGAGGACCGGGAGCGGTTCGCCGCCATGGCCGCCCGCCTGCGCGCACGCGAAGGACTGCTCGACCGGGACGCGGTCTGGACGGCGAAGATGTCCGCGTTCGAGGCGATGTACCGGCTGCGCGGCGACCGCCGCGACCCGGAGCTCGACGCCTTCCGCAGGCGCGAGGGTGAGACGGCCGAGGCGTTCACCGTGTGGTGCGCCATCGCGGAGGAGCAGGGCACGGCGGATTGGCGGCGCTGGCCCGCCCGTCTGCGGACCCACGGGGGGCGCGCGGAGTACCACGATCGCGCACGGTTCTATGAATGGCTGCTGTGGCGGCTGGACGGGCAGCTCGCGGCGGCGCAGCGGGCGGCCCGGGACGCGGGGATGCCGGTCGGGATCGTCCATGACCTGGCGGTCGGGGCGCCGCACGGCAGCGCGGACGCCTGGGTGTACGGCGGCGCGCTCGCGCAGGGGGTCAGCGTCGGCGCGCCTCCCGACGAGTTCAACCAGCGCGGCCAGGACTGGGGGCTCCAGCCGTGGCGGTGGCGCGACCCCGGCGCCGAGGACTACCGGCCGTTCCGCGAGATGGCGGCGTCCGCGCTGCGGCACGGCGGCGGCGTCCGCCTCGATCACGCGATGCAGGTGTCGCGGCTGTGGTGGATCCCCGAGGGCGCGTCCCCGGCCGAGGGCACCTACGTCCGCTGCGACCGCGATGCCCTGCTCGCCTGCCTGACCTGGGAGGCGGAGCGGTTCGGCGGCGTGGTCGTCGGCGAGGACCTCGGCACCGTCGAACCCGAGGTCCGGGACGCGCTCGCCGACCACGGCGTCCTCGGCACGTCCCTCCTCTGGTTCGAGCGCGGCGCGGACGAACGCCCCAAGCCCGCGAGGCAGTGGCGCGAGCTGTCCCTCGCGACGGTCGGCACGCACGACATGCCGCCGATCACCGGGTTCGTCCACGGCGACCACATCGAGCTCCGCGACCGGCTAGGCCTCCTCGCCCACTCCCGCGCCGCCGAGGAGGACGATCACCACCGCATCCTGTCCGGCTGGCTGGCGCTGCTGCGCGCCGAGAACCTGCTCGCCACCCCACCCGGCCAGATCATGCGCGCGCTGGCGGAGGGCTCCACCGAGCACGACGGAGAGATCGTGACGGCCCTGCACGACTTCCTGACGCTGACCCCGGCCCGCCTCATCGGGATCTCCCTGGCCGACGCCGTCGGGGAACGCCGGACCCAGAACCAGCCGGGGACCGTCGACGAGTACCCGAACTGGCGCGTCCCGCTCGCCGGTTCCGACGGAGCCCCGGTCCTCTTGGAGGATCTTCAGGACGGCGGTGCGCCGCGGCTCTTCAGGCGAGGGTCGATGTGATGCGCCTCGTCACGTCGTGCAGGAGCGTGTCGGGACGCAGGTCGTCCGCCGCGATCGCGGAGAAGAGCGCGGGCAGGCCGGGCAGCGGATAGGGGTCGTCGTCGGCGCCCGCCAGCGCCGCCTTGCCCAGCGGCTGGTGCGCCAGCGACGTGCGGGCGCGGGCCCAGGCCCTCTTCACCTCCTCCGGCGACGGGACGCCGAACCCGTGCCCGACCGGGGCGGCGTGCCGGAGCTTGACCAGGGCGCCTTCGGTGAAGTCGGCGGCGAGCCTGCAGCGCTCGGTGAGGCCGGCGCGGACGAGGTCGTCCAGGCGGGTCATGACCGTGCACGGGGTGCGGCAGCGGGCCGCGCAGTCGCCGAGCGCGGACGCGACCTGGCTGTGCTGCCGGTCCAGGTAGTTGCGCCAGCCGGACGGCGGTTCCTTCGAGACGCGGAGCGTCCGGTCGCACGCGGACCGTTCCGGGCGCGTGTGCTCGCACATCCGCGCCGAACCCGGCTCCACCGGAACCCCGAACCGGCTGCCCTCGCCGTCCACCGACGCGCCGATCAGGGCCGGGTCACCGGCGTGGCCGAGCACGGGCTCCCAGGCCAGCATCGGCAGGTACTCGCCCGCGATGTGGACGGCCGCGACCAGCGCGGCCATGTCCCGCCGGTGCCAGCGGATCGCGATGACCTCCAGCAGCAGCCGGTAGGCGGGCCGGAGGCTGGCGAGCGCGCCCCGGGGCCGTTCCCGCGGCGCCTGCGGCATGCGGCTGGCGCGGGCCCGGTCGAGGAGGTCCCGCGGGACCTCGCCGGCCGCCTCGGGCTCGCCGAAGTCCTCGGCGTCCAGGTCGAGGACGCGCTGCCCGAACGCGCAGAGGGCGGCGATGGCCTTCGCGTGGGCGTCCGGGACGAGCGTGCCCTGCGAGATCAGCGCCTCCAGGTCCCCGAACGCGTGGCGCCGGGCCAGTGCCGTGAGGACGTCCTTCGCCGTCTCCACACCGAACCCCCTCCCCGTGACCATGCGATGGTCGCACGGTCACGGGGATCGTGCACAGGGTCAGCCCCCACTGGTCAGCCCGCGGGCGGATCGGCCCGCCCACGGGCTGACGCGTCAGGCGGACGCGGCGTCCTTGGCGCGGGCGCGCAGGGCGCGGGCGACGCCGTCCCGCCCCTCCGACAGCAGCCGCGCCAGCGCGGGCGGCGGACGCTCGCCGGCCAGGTACGCCTCGGTGCGGTCGATCGTCGGCTGCTCGACCATCAGGAAGGGGTAGGCGCCTTCGGCGAACGTCTGGGACATGTCGCTGCTCCACTCCTTCCAGATGCGTCCGACCTCGGCGAAGTACTTCTCGACGTAGGGGCGCAGCAGATCGGTCTGGTCGGGCTCCACGAAGCCGCCCAGCGTCGCCCGGAAGACGGCGTTGGGCAGGTCGCCGGACACGATCCGGTCCCACGCGGCCGCCTTCGCCTCGGCGGACGGGATGCCGGCCGTGCAGGCGGCGGCGTGCCGCTCGCCCGCGGCGGTCCTGTCGCGCTCGTGCTCGGCGTCGATCTCCGCCTGGCCCGCCTTGCCGGTGACGACGAGCCGCCGCAGCAGCGACCAGCGCAGGTCGGTGTCGACCGTGAGGCCGTCGAGGCTCTCGGAGCCGTCCAGCAGGCCCTGCACGAACGCCAGGTGCTCGTCCGACACGGCGGACGCGGTGAACGCCTGCGTGTAGGCGAGCTGGAGGTCCGAACCGGGGGCGGCGTCGCGGGCCAGCCCCGACAGCGTGTCCGCCAGCAGCGCCAGCCCCTCCCGGCGCCAGGCCGGGTCGGCGTACTGCTGGACGGCCGTGCGCGCCTGCCGCAGCAGCGTCTGCGTGACGGAGATGTCGGTGACACCGCCGATGCCCTTCGCGACGAGCCGGACGTAGTCGCGCGTCGCCATCTCGGCGTCGCGGGTCATGTCCCAGGCCGCCGACCAGCACAGCGCCCGCGCCAGGCTCTCCTTGACCTCGCCGATGTGCTCGATCAGCGTCGCCAGCGAATGCTCGTCGAGGCGGATCTTGGCGTAGGTGAGGTCGTCGTCGTTGACCAGCACGAGGTCGGGCCGCTTCTGCCCGATGAGCTGCGGGACCTCCGTCCGGGCGCCGACGACGTCCAGCTCGACCCGCTCCCGCCGGACGATCCCCTCGCCGGTCCTGTCGTAGAGGCCGATCGCGAGGCGGTGCGACCGCAGCGTCGGGTAGTCGGGCTTCGCCTCCTGGAGGACGGCGAACGACGTGAAGTTCCCGTCGGCGTCGACCTCGTACTCGGGCCGCATCGTGTTGACGCCCGCGGTCTCCAGCCACTCCTTCGACCACGTCGTCAGATCGCGGCCTGAGGTCTCCTCCAGCGCGCCCAGCAGGTCGGTCAGGACGGTGTTGCCCCACGCGTGCCGGTCGAAGTAGCGCCGGACGCCCACCATGAAGTTGTCGAGCCCGACGTACGCGACGAGCTGCTTCAGGACGGACGCGCCCTTCGCGTACGTGATCCCGTCGAAGTTCACCTCCACCGCGCGGATGTCGGGGATGTCGGCGGCGATCGGGTGCGTGGACGGCAGCTGGTCCTGCCGGTACGCCCACGCCTTCTCCAGGTTCGCGAACGTCGTCCAGGAGCCCGTCCACTTGGTGGCCTCGGCCTGGCAGAGGACGCTCATGTACGTGGCGAACGACTCGTTGAGCCACAGGTCGTCCCACCAGCGCATGGTGACGAGGTCGCCGAACCACATGTGCGCCATCTCGTGCAGGATCGTCTCGGCGCGCCGCTCGTAGGCCGCGTCGGTGACCCGGGACCGGAAGACGTAGTCCTCCAGGAAGGTGACGGCGCCCGCGTTCTCCATCGCGCCCGCGTTGAACTCGGGGACGAACAGCTGGTCGTACTTGCCGAACGGGTACGGGCGGCCGAAGACCTTCTCGAAGTAGGCGAAGCCCTGGCGGGTCACGTCGACGACCGCGTCGGCGTCGAGGTGCTCGGCCAGCGACGCCCGGCAGAACACGCCGAGCGGGATGACGGTGCCGTCGTCGCGGCGGTACTCGTCGCGGACGACGTGGTACGGCCCCGCGATGAGCGCGGTGATGTAGGTGGAGACCTGCGGCGTCGGCAGGAAGTGCCATGTTCCGCCGCTCACCGACTCGGGGGCCTCGTTGGTGACGACCTCCCAGTTCTCCGGCGCCCTGACGGTCAGCTCGAAGGTCGCCTTGAGGTCGGGCTGGTCGAAGCACGTGTACATGCGGTGCGCGTCGGCCGTCTCGAACTGCGAGTACAGGTACACGCTGTCGTCGACCGGGTCGACGAACCTGTGCAGGCCCTCACCCGAACGCGAGTAGGCGCAGTCGGCCACGACCCGCAGTTCGTTCTCCCCGGCGAGACCGGGCAGCGGGATCCGGCCCTTGTCCGGGTCGTAGGACGCCGGGTCGAGCGCCTTCCCGTTCAGCGTCACGTCCCGCACGATGGCGCCGTGCAGGTCGATGAACGTGGACGCGCCAGGCTCGGTGCTCCCGAACCGCACCACCGTGGTGGACCCGAACCGCTCCGCGCCGGCCGTCAGGTCAAGTTCGACCGTGTACGACTCGACGGTGAGCAGCCGGGCCCGTTCCCGCGCCTCCTCGCGCGTGAGGTTGCCTGCCACATGAACTCCTCGGTCGGCTTAATCGCTTGGTGCCCCCATGTCTACCAACCCGGCGCCGAAACGGCCCGTCCGCCACGGGCTTGCGAACCTTCGCGCCGCCGGGAATCAGGGCGGCCGGGGCCGGGTTGTCGCAGGAAGACACCCCTTTAGTGGGAAGACACCCCCGAATCGCGCCCTGGAGGCGACGTTGAGTAAGGACGCTCTCACACCGGTCGACTTCTGGTTCGATCCCCTGTGCCCCTGGGCGTGGATCACGTCCCGCTGGATCCTGGAAGTCGAGAGGCAGCGCCCGATACAGGTGCGCTGGCACGTGATGAGCCTCAGCGTCCTCAACGAGGACAAGGACGTCCCGGAGGACTACCGCCGCGGCCTCAAGCACGCCTGGGGCCCGGTGCGCGTCTGCATCGCCGCCGAGCAGAAGTACGGGAACGAGGTGCTCGGCCGCCTCTACACCGAGATGGGCACGCGCCGCCACCACGAGCGGCAGAAGTTCGACCGGGCCTTCTTCGAGGCGTCGCTGTCGGCGGCCGGGCTGGACCCGGCGCTCGCGGACGCCGCCGAGAGCACCGACTTCGACGAGGCGCTCCGGGCGTCCCACCAGGACGGCATCGACCGCGTCGGCCAGGAGGTCGGCACCCCGGTGATCGAGGTCGAGGGCAACGCGTTCTTCGGCCCGGTCGTGACGCCGATCCCGCGCGGCGAGGCCGCCGTCAAGCTCTGGGACGGCGTGGTCGCGGTCGCGAGCACCGACGGCTTCTTCGAGCTCAAGCGCACCCGGACCAGGGAGCCCGGCTTCGGCTGAGCCGGGCGCCGGCGCGGGTTGCCGCAGGTAGATCGGCGGGTGCAGGTTATTGCAAGAATCTTGCAACTGCGATGTGCGGGCTTCAAACTGTTCCTGACGCAGGAAACGGTTAGGGGCGGTGAAGGATGCACGTACCGGACGGGTTCATCGATGCGCCGGTATCGATCGCGGCGGGCGCGGTCGCGGTGGCGGGGGTCGCGGTCGCGCTGCGCGGCGCCCGGCGGGAGCTGGACGACCGCACCGCGCCGCTCGCGGGGCTGACGGCCGCGTTCGTGTTCGCCGCGCAGATGCTCAACTTCCCGGTGGCCTCCGGGACGAGCGGGCACCTGCTCGGCGGGGCCCTGGCGGCGATCCTCGTCGGGCCCTACACGGGCATCCTGTGCGTCTCGGTCGTCCTGCTGATGCAGGCGCTCCTGTTCGCGGACGGCGGCCTCACCGCCCTCGGCGTCAACATCACCGTGATGGGGCTCGTCACGGTCATCGTCGGGTACGGAACGTTCCGGCTGCTGCTGGGGGTGCTGCCGAAGTCGAGGGCGTCGGTGGCCGGGTCGTCGTTCGCCGCCGCCGTGATCTCGGTTCCCGCCTCGGCCGCCGCGTTCACGCTCCTCTACGCGGTCGGCGGGACGGCGGACGTGCCGATCGCGAAGGTCGCCACCGCGATGGTCGGCGTCCACGTGCTGATCGGGATCGGCGAGGCGCTGATCACCGCCGTGACCGTGTCGAGCGTGCTGGCCGTCCGCCCCGACCTCGTGCACGGCGCGCGCGGCCTGATCAAGCCGCTGGAGCTGCGCACCGCCGAGCCGCAGACGGGCGGCCCGACCGAGCCGTCGCGGGCCTGAGGGAGGACGACATGACCACCAAGCGGTTCTTCATCGGGTTCCTCGCCGTCTCGCTCGTCCTGGCCGGGATCGTGAGCTTCTACGCCAGCGCCCACCCCGACGGCCTGGAGAAGGTCGCCGAGGACAAGGGCATCAGCGCGAAGGAAGAAGACCACGCCCTCAAGGACTCGCCGCTCGGCGACTACGGCGTCAAGGGGATCGACAACGCCCGGCTGTCCGGCGGCCTGTCGGGCGTGATCGGGGTCGGCGCCGTCCTGCTCGTCGGCGGCGGGCTGTTCTGGGGCGTCCGGCGGCGCGGCTCGTCCGGCGGCGCGTCCGGCCGGGGCGCGGAGCGGGAGGAAGGCGCGGCGTCCGGGGCGTCCGCGAACGGCTGATGGGCGCGGGCCACGGGACCGGCGGGGCGCTGCGGCTCTACGTGCCGGGCGCCTCTCCGGTGCACCGGCTGCCGCCGCAGTGCAAGCTCGTCGCCGTCCTGGCGTTCGTGCTGCTGGTCGTCGCCACGCCGCGCGAGCGGATCTGGGCGTTCGGCGTGTACGCGCTGCTGCTCGCGGGCGTCGCGGCGACCGCCCGGATCCCGTTCGGGACGGTCGTGAAGCGGGTCGTCATCGAGGTCCCGTTCGTCGCGTTCGCGTTCCTCCTGCCGTTCGTCGCGACCGGCGAGAAGACGACCGTGCTCGGGGTCGGGCTGAGCGAGAGCGGGCTGTGGGGCGCCTGGAACATCCTCGCCAAGGGGACGCTCGGCGTCGTCGCCTCGATCCTGCTGGCCGCCACCACCGAGCCGCGGCTGCTGCTGCTCGGCATCGAGCGGCTGCGGATGCCGCAGCTCATCACGCAGATCGCCACGTTCATGCTCCGGTACGGGGACGTCGTGGCGGCCGAGCTCGGCCGGATGAAGGTGGCGCGGGCGTCCCGCGGGTTCGAGGCCCGCGACCTGCGCGCCACCCGCGTCCTCGCCAGGTCGGTCGGGGCGCTGTTCCTGCGCTCGTACGAGCGGGGCGAGCGCGTCCACCTGGCGATGCTGAGCCGCGGCTACGACGGGCGCATGCCCGTCGTGCACGACGTAGGCGCCACGGCCGCGCAGTGGACGGCCGCCGCCGCGCTGCCCCTGGCCGCCGCCCTGGTGGCGCTGGCTGCTTGGATGGCGCCATGACCGCGCCCTCGCTCGACGTGCGGGGCCTCGCCTACGCCTATCCGGACGGCACGCAGGCCCTCTACGGCGTCGACCTGACGATCGGGCGCGGCGAGCGCGTCGCGCTCCTCGGCCCGAACGGCGCCGGGAAGACCACGCTCGTCCTGCACCTCAACGGGATCCTGCACGGCGGCCTCGGCGAGGTCAGGGTCGGCGGCCTCGCCGTCGACCCGAAGGACCGCAAGGCGCTGCGGGAGATCCGCCGCCGCGTCGGCATCGTGTTCCAGGACCCCGACGACCAGCTGTTCATGCCGACCGTCCGCGAGGACGTCGCGTTCGGCCCCGCCAACCTCGGCCTGCGCGGCCCCGACCTGGACCGCCGGGTGCAGGACGCGCTGGCCCGCGTCGGCATGCAGGACGTCGCCGACCGGCCGCCGCAGCACCTGTCGTTCGGCCAGCGGCGCCGCGTCGCCGTCGCGACCGTCCTGGCGATGGAGCCGGAGATCCTCGTGCTGGACGAGCCGTCCTCCAACCTGGACCCGGCGAGCCGCCGCGAGCTGGCCGAGATCCTGCTCAGCCTGGACGTGACCGTCCTGATGGTCACGCACGACCTCCCGTACGCGGCGGAGCTGTGCCCGCGGTCGGTGATCCTGTCCGGCGGGGTCATCGCCGCGGACGGGCCGACCCGCGACGTGCTGACCGACCCCGGGCTCCTCAAGACCCACCGCCTGGAGCTCCCCTTCGGCTTCGACCCCGCCGCCACACTTCGCTGACCCCCCGCCGTCCGCCGTCCGCCGCCGTTCGCCGGCCCCCGCGATGCCCGTCACCTGACGCGCTCCGCTGACTGACGTCACGATTCGGGGTTGACGGGTCTTTCACAGGTGCGGGCGCCGCGCTTGGGCGTTCGCGGCGAACGCTCTTCGAGGTGAATTTTCGGTTCGGGGTTTCGGCTTGCGCCCGTCCCGGAGCCTTGCCAGACTCAGGTCGACCAGAGGGAATGGTAATGGTTTTCATAACCGAAATGGGGCATACGTGAAGGTTGCGTTCGTTGGCAAGGGCGGCAGCGGCAAGACCACCCTGTCGGCACTCTTCGTCCGGCACCTGGCCGGACGCGGGCTCCCCGTGGTGGCCGTCGACGCCGACATCAACCAGCATCTCGGCGTCGCGCTCGGGCTGGACGAGGGCCGCGCCGCCAAGATCCCCGCGCTGGGCGACCGGCTCCCCGAGATCAAGGAGTACCTGCGCGGAGACAACCCCCGGATCTCCTCGGCGTCCGCGATGGTGAAGACCACGCCGCCCGGGTCGGGCTCCCGGCTCCTGCGCTTCCGCGGCGACGACCCCATCCACGAGGCCGGCCAGGAGGTCGGCGTCGGCCTCGGGCCGGACGGCGCCGGGATCACGCTCCTCGCCACCGGACCGTTCAACGACGACGACCTCGGCGTCGCCTGCTACCACTCCAAGACCGGCGCGGTCGAGCTCTACCTCAACCACCTCATGGAGGAGCCGGGCGAGTACGTCGTGGTCGACATGACCGCCGGGGCCGACACGTTCGCGTCCGGGCTGTTCACCCGGTTCGACCTGATGTTCCTGGTCGCCGAACCCACCCGCAAGGGCGTCGGTGTCTACCGGCAGTACACCGAGTACGCCCGCAACTACGACGTCGCCATCCGCGTCGTCGGGAACAAGGTGCAGATCGACGAGGACGTCGCCTACCTGCGCGACCACGTCGGCGGCGACCTGCTGACCTGGGTCGGCCAGTCGGCCGCCGTCCGCGCGCTGGAGCAGGGCCGGCAGGGCGTCCCGCTGGAGGAGGCCAACGTCGCCGCGCTCGAACGCATGCGCGCCGAGGTGGACTCCCGCGCCAAGGACTGGGAGAAGTTCCACCGCCAGGCCGTGGAGTTCCACGTCAAGAACGCCCGCAGCTGGGCGAACAAGGCGACGGGCGAGAACCTCGAAGAGCAGGTCGATCCGGAGTTCCGCTTCCCCGCCGCCTACGCGGGGTGACGAACGGCTACCGGCGGCCGGTGATCGGCACTACCCTGCGGGCATGACGATGCGGCGCATGTTCATGATGGCGGCCGGTGCCGTGCTCCCGGTCGCCGTGATCGCCCTGCTGTTCGACAACCAGTGGGTCGTCGACGCCATCAGGGAGAGCGATTTCGAGTACGACGAGGGCGTCGGGCCGCTGGTGTCGTGGGCCCAGACCCTCTCGTGGCGGCTGTACCCGGCCGACGGGATGGAGTGGAGCTACGTCCTGATCTCGGACTTCGCCGTGCTGCTGTTCTTCGTCCTGCTGGGGGCGTTCGTGGTGGGCGCGGCCCGGGTCGTCGACCCGGACCGCGGGCCGCTCGGCGCCGTGATCATCGGCTGGTGGGCCGCGATCCTCGCCGGGGCGATCTCCGGTCTGGTGTACGGGCCCCTGGCCCACTGGACGCTCGACTTCCCGTCCGCGTCCAGGATCATCTTCAGCTCCATCAGCCAGGGCGCGGTCGCGGGCACCGCGTTCGGCTGGATCGCGGGGCTCGGCGCCCTGGCCGGCTTCACCTTCTCGGGCGCGCGGACGGGGGCCCGGCAGCCCCAGGGCAGCCAGCTCCAGTACCCGCAGCGGCCGCCCTTCGCACCCCAGCAGCCCGGCATGCCGATGCAGCAGCCGGGGATGCCCCAGCAGCAGATGCCCCAGCAGCCGATGCATCAGCAGCCGATGCATCAGCAGATGCCGCCGGGAATGCCGCAGCCGCCGATGCAGCAGCCGCATCCGTCGGCGGTTCCCTACGTCCCGCCGCAGGGCCAGCCGCAGCAGCAGCCGCAGTGGGGCGCGGCGCCCGTCCCGCAGCAGCCCGGCGCCCCGGCTCCCCAGCAGCCCGGGGCCCCCGTGCCGCAGCAGCCGGGCACGCCCGTTCCGCAGCAGTTCGGCGCGCCGCCCGTCCCGCCGCAGCAGCCCGCGCAACCGGCCCAAGCCCCGGCCGCCGCCGAGCCGTCCGAGCCCGAGACCGCCGCCGACGACCCCGAGGCGTCCGACCCCGGGACGTCCGGCCCCGCGGCCGGGTCCGGTGCCGAGCCCGAGCCGCCCGCGGACACGCCCGAGGACGACGACCTGGACCTCGCCGACCGGACGATCGTCGACCGCGGGCGCACCGAGGACTAGCCGCACCGCTGCGCGACCACCGCGCGGGGCCTGCGAGAATCGGGCCCATGCGCGTGTTTCTTGGGACCGACCATGCCGGCTTCGAGCTGAAGGAGCACCTGGTCTCCTGGCTGAAGGAGAACGGGCACGAGGCCGTCGACTGCGGCGCGTTCGAGTACGACGCCGTGGACGACTACCCGCCGTTCGTCCTGCGGGCCGCCGAGCGGACGGCCGCCGAGCCGGGCACGCTGGGCGTCGTGATCGGCGGTTCCGGCAACGGCGAGGCGATCGCGGCCAACAAGGTCAAGGGCGTGCGGGCCGCGCTGGTCTGGAACGCCGACACCGCCAGGCTCGCCCGCGAGCACAACGACGCGAACGTCATCAGCATCGGCGCCCGGCAGCACGACCTGGCGACCGCGACGCGGTTCCTGGAGCTGTTCATCGAGACCCCGTACTCCGGGGAGCAGCGCCACACCCGACGGATCACGATGCTCGGCGACTACGAGAAGACCGGCGAGCTTCCGCCGCTGCCGTAGCACGACCGGCCCCGGGCACGCCCGTCCGGCGGGCTAGATCCCGTCCGGGGGTGGGGGCTTGCGGGCGCCGCCGCGCTTGCCGAGGCGGCGCCGCTCGTTCTTGGCGGCCTTCGTCCGCCGGGCGGGCTCGGCGGGTCCCTGGCCCGGCTCCGCCCCGTTCCCCGATCCGCGGTCGGCGCCGGTCGCCGGCTCGCCTTCCGGGGCCGGACGGGAGACGTCCCGCGCCCGCATCGCCGCGTCCACCGTGACCCGCATCCCCGGCTGCCCCATCGGCCCGCCTCCTCGCCCGCCAAACCGCGTTTCCGGATGTCGCCCTGTATCCGGATGATACGGAGCTGGACCGGTGCAACAGGTCACCCGTGGTCCGGATGCCGACCGGCGGTGGTGATTGCTCGGTACAGTGCCGGGGACATGCTTCAACGACTGGTGCAGCTGCTACCGCCGCGAGTGCGCGACGTGCTGCGGAAGATTCCGCTGCTCGTGGCGTTCTACCGCTGGCTCAGGCGGGGCAAGCTGACCCGGGAGCGGTACGTCTTCGCGGCGCTGGCGGTCCTCGCGATCGCGATCGGGCTCGCCACCTCCACCGACTCGCGCGGGCTGGCCCCGTCCGGCGCGCTGGTGCTGATCGTGCTCGGCGGCGGGCTGCTGCTGAAGGTGCGCAGCCTGGTCGCGCTGCTCGGCGTGGTGGTGGCGGTGACGGCCTACAACGCCTGGCACGACGTCGCCGCGATCGGCCCCGGGATGGTCGCCACGCTGTCGATCACCGCGGTGCTGGCGCTGTCGCTCGCCCGGACGCGGCAGAAGCTCGGCGTGCAGGGCCTGCGCGGCGACTCGATGCTGCTGGAGCTGCGCGACCGGCTGCAGCGCCAGGGCGAGATGCCCGAGCTGCCGGACGGCTGGGGCACGCAGGTCGTGCTGCTGCAGGCCGGCGGGTCGTCGTTCGGCGGCGACTTCGTGGTGTCGTCCTACCAGGGCGACTCGCTGGAGGTGGCGCTGGTCGACGTGTCCGGGAAGGGCACCGACGCCGGGACACGGGCGCTGATGCTGTCCGGTGCGTTCGGCGGCCTTCTTGGATCGGTCCAGCCTGATCGTTTCCTGCCCGCGTGCAACGCCTACCTGCAGCGCCAGCGCTGGGACGAGGGGTTCGTCACGGCCGTGCACGTCGTCGTCGACCTGGCGACGGGGGAGTTCACGGTCGAGTCGGCGGGGCATCCGCCGGCCGTCCAGTTCGACGCGGGCAGCGGCGCCTGGCGGGTCAGCTCCGCCAAGGGCGTGGTGCTCGGCGTCGTGCCCGACCTGAAATGCGTCCCCGAGCACGGCACGCTGGGCCCCGGCGACGCGCTGCTCCTCTACACCGACGGGCTGGTCGAGTCGCCGGGCAGCGACCTGGACGCCGGCATCGACCGGCTGCTCGGCGAGGCGGAGCGGCTCGTCCCGCAGGGGTTCGGCAGCGGCGCGCGGGAGCTGGTGGAGACGATGGCCGCGGCCCGCGACGACGACTGCGCCCTCGTCGTGATCTGGCGCGTCTGACGGCCTCTCCGGTTTTCCTAACGGCGCCTGTGCCTGGCGGGCGATAAGGGCCGCCGGCCGCCTTTGCTCTGCGTCCGTCCGGCGAGGATGGCCCCGATCACCGCGGTCCCGGCGGCCGCCCCGAGGCCCGCCAGCAGGCGCGCCCGCGTGGACGACATGGCGCCCGCCACCGCGATCGGCGTGAACGCCCTGGTGTCGGTCTCCACGCGCTCGTCCGGCAGGGACGGGCCCGACGGGTCGTGCTGCCTGGGCGCGGCGCAGACCGACAGCTGAAGCGGCGCGAGGCGCGACGCGGGCGTCCCGCCGGGGGCGGGCCAGGCGTTGGACGGCGACTGCTCCACGAGCGCGAGCAGCAGGTCGGACGCGGTCGGGCGGTCCACCGGGTTGCGCGCCAGCGCGGCCCGCACCGCCGGGACCAGCGACTCCGGCAGCCCGGACAGGTCGGGCTCGTCGGACGCCGTCCGCAGGGTCGCCGGGTCGCCGCCGATGGGCATCCGTCCCGTCCCCGCGTGGGCGATGAGGCAGCCCCAGGCGAACACGTCGGCGGCCGGCGTCGCGGGCCCGCCGATGAGCACCTCCGGCGCCATCCAGCCGGGCGTGCCGAGGACCTTGCCGGTCGCGGCCGTCACGCTGATGGAGTCCTGGCTGCGGGCGATGCCGAAGTCGATGACGCGGCAGCCGGACAGGGTCAGCATCACGTTGGCGGGCTTCAGGTCGCGGTGCACCAGGCCCGCCGCGTGGATCGCGGCGAGCGCCGACGCGACCCCGACCGCGACGCCGTGCAGGTCGGCGGCCGGGAGCGGGCCGTCGTCGACGAGCCGGTCGTGCAGCGACACACCGCCCACGTACTCGGTCACGAGGTAGGGGCGGCCCTCCTCCTCGCCGTGCGCGAGGACCCGCGCCGTGCAGAACGAGGCGACGCGGCCGGCGAGGTACGCCTCGTCCAGGAAACGACGCCGGGAGGACGGGTCGCCGGCGAGGTGCGGATGGATGGTCTTCACCGCGACGCGCCCGCCCGACACCGGGTCGGTGCCGAGGTAGACCGTGCCCATGCCGCCCGAGCCGAGGCGGCCGAGCAGCGTGTGCCCGCCGACCTCGCGCGGGTCGGCGGGTTCCAGCGGCCTGATGTCTCCGTTCATGGGTCTTTCCGGCCCCCTTGCTGTGCTCGTCCCGTGCATCCCCGTTCGGCGGCGGATTATTGGGGTGTCTTCGCAGGAAGTGCCGGAAACGTGCTCGTCATGTCGATGTCGCGTTCCGTGCACTTCGGCACGGCAGAGTGGGTGGCGGTTCGGCAAGCACGGCCCGGTCCCGCCGGTTTTCTTTCCTCCTCGGCGCGCGGGTGGCGGGCGGTGCCGGACCTGGTGCCCGCACGGGCGGCTCCCCAGGGGTGGGAGGCGCCGTCCGCGCGGGCATCCGTCATGCTCAGGAGTCGTCATCTGCCCAGCTCAGGTGATGTTTCGCCGGGCAATGAGCAGGTAACATCCAGTCCTGCGTTCTCCCCCCGGTCGCTGGAACGCGGCGCGGGCCCGGTGCCGCGTGCGAGCCGGAAGGGGGAGGGGCACCGGGGTGCGGATATCCGGGGGCAGGCTGTCACCGTCGTGCTGGTCGGTGCGGACCCGCGTGACGGCCGCCGCCACCCTCATCGTCCTCCTCCTGCTCTCCGCCGGCGTCGTGCTCTTCTACCAGGCCGTCCGCGGCACCGTGTACCGGGACCTGCGCGAGCGCGGCACCTTCGTCAGCACGGACCTGACCACGCTCGTGCGCACCACCGACCCGCACGGCACGCTGCCCGTCGACGACCCGGACTTCACGCTCCTCCAGGTCGTGAACACCGAAGGCGGGCTGGTCGCGTCGAGCGATTCGCTGCGCGGGCGCGGCCCGCTGGACGTGCCGCCGCCGCGCGTGCCGGGACGTGCCGAGCACCGCACCCTCGACCTCCGGGGCAAGGGCGCGGTCTACCTGGTCACCGACAGCGTGCGGACCCCGCACGGCTGGCGGATCGTGCACACCGGCGCCCCCATCGGCGGCCTCACCCAGTACAAGGGCCTGTTCATCGGCATGCTCGCGGCCTCCGTGCTGCTCGCCACCATGGCGGTCGGCTGGATCGTGTCGCTGGCGGTGAAGCGGGCGCTGCGCCCGGTCCGGGTGATGAGCGCCGAGCTCGCCGAGATCACCGGCCGGGGCGCCGGACGCCGGGTGACCGTCCCCGGGCCGGTCGACGAGGTGTCCGAGCTCGGCGAGTCGGTGAACGTGACGCTGAGCAGGCTGGAGGCCGTGCTCGCCCGGCAGCGCGGCTTCGTCGCGGACGTCTCGCACGAGCTGCGCAGCCCGCTCACCGGGCTGCGCGCGCAGCTGGAGGTCGCGCTGGAACGCCCGGACGACGAGGACTGGCCCGCCGTCGCCCGCGCCGCGCTCGCCGACGCCGACCGGCTGCAGAGCATCGTCACCGACCTGCTGATCCTCGCCAAGCTGGGTGCGGGCGTGCACGTCGCGCGGGAGCGGATCGACCTCGGCGAGCTGGTCCGCGCGGAGGCGGCGCGGCGCCCCCGGCGGGTCCCGGTCGAGGTCGACGCGGGCGAGGGGATCATGGTGCGGGCCACGGCGCACCACCTCGTCAGGCTGCTGACGAACCTGCTCGACAACGCCGAGCGGCACGCCGCGTCGGGGGTGTGGGTCACCGTGACCACGGACGAGGACGACGCCGTCCTCCAGGTCCTGGACGACGGCGCCGGCATCGCGCCCGAGGACCGCGAACGGATCTTCTGGCGGTTCCAGCGGCTCGCCGAGGGCCGCGAGCGCGACCGCGGCGGCACCGGCCTCGGCCTGACGATCTCCCGCGACATCGCCCGCGCGCACGGCGGCACGCTCGTCGCCGCGGACAGCGACAAGGGCGCGCGGCTCGTCCTGCGGATCCCGCTCGACAAGTCCGAGACGCCCTGACCTTCCGCCGGGCGTCAGGCGATGGGCGGGCGCCGCGTCCCGTGCCGGGTGGCCTGCTCGAAGGCGTGCCCGAGCCGCAGGACGGCGAGGTCGGCGCGGTGCGGCCCGACGATCTGCAGGCCGACCGGCAGCCCGTCCTCGGTGAACCCGGCCGGGACCGACAGGGCCGGGCAGCCGGTCGCCGAGACGAGGAAGCAGGACCGCATCCACTCCAGGTAGTCGGGCATGGGGTGCCCGGCGACCTCGTCCGGGTACTCGATCGCGGCGTCGAACGGCGGCACCTGGCTGACCGGGAGCAGCAGCGCGTCGTAGCGTCCGAAGAACTCCCTGACGCGGTGGAACAGCGCCGTGTGGAGCACTTCCGCACGTCCGACGTCGGTGCCGGTGAGGGCGCGACCGGCCTGGATGTTCTCGGCGAGCGACGGTTTGAAGTCGGCGGGACGCTGGTCGAGGAGGGCGCCGAGGGCGAGGTCCCAGTGCCAGGCGCGCAGCGTGCGGAAGACCTCGTCCGCGCCCGACAGGTCGGGGCACGCCTCGTCCACCGCGCAGCCGAGCGCCTCGAACGCCTTGACCGCCGGTTCCAGGACGCCGGTGACCGCCGGATCGACGGGCACCCGCCCGCCGAGGTCGGGGGACCAGGCGAGCCGCAGGCCGGTGACGTCCCGGTCGAGCGGGCCCGCGAACGCCGATCCGGGCGTGTCCAGCGCGATCGGGCTGCGCGGGTCGGGACCGGCGAGCACCGACAGCAGCAGCGCCGCGTCCGCCACATTCCGCGCCATCGGGCCCTGGACGCCCATCGTCGCCCAGCCCGCGGGCACCGGCCACGACGGCACCCGTCCCGGCGACGGGCGGAACCCGACGACGTTGCAGAACGACGCGGGGTTGCGCAGCGAGCCGCCCATGTCGCTGCCGTCCGCGATCGGATGCATGCCGCACGCCAGCGCGGCCGCCGCGCCGCCGCTGCTGCCGCCCGCCGACCGCGACAGGTCGTAGGGGTTGCGGGTGAGGCCGAAGACGGGGTTGAAGGTGTGCGACCCCGCCGCGAACTCCGGCACGTTCGTCTTGCCGATCGTGATGGCCCCGGCGGCGCGGATCCGCTCGATGACGAGCTCGTCGGCGGCCGGGACGAGGCCGGCGAAGATCGGCGAACCGGAGGTCGTGCGGATGCCCTCGGTGGCGTGCGTGTCCTTGTGCGCGACGGGCAGCCCGTGCAGCGGCCCTGTGTCCGCGCCCTTGGCGAGCCGGTCGTCGGCGTCGCGCGCCTGCTCCAGCGCCCGCTCCGCCACCAGCGTCACGATGGCGTTGACCTGCGGGTTCGTCCGCTCGATCTGGTCGAGATGCGCCCGCACGACCTCGCGGGCCGACAGCTCCCGCGCCCGGATCCGGCGGGCCAGCTCGCGCGCGGACGCGAAGTGGATCTCCTCTGACACCGTGCTCCCTCTTCTCCCGGCTGCGCTCCCAGTGTCCACCCCCGGCACCCGGGTCGACCTGCCCGTCCGGTCATGATGGGGCGGTGACGGAACGAGCCGGGGCGCGGGAGCTGCTGCGCCGCGTCCTGGACGCGGGCGGCTGGACGTCCTGGGACACCCCGCCCGCCGGAGGCCCTGACCCGTCCTCGCCCTACGGCCGGGATCTGGCCGCCGCCCGCGAGCGCAGCGGATGCGACGAGGCCGTCGTCACCGGTGAGGGCCGCCTGCACGGCCGCCGCGTCGCGTTCGTCGTGTCGGAGTTCGGTTTCCTCGCCGGATCGATCGGCCTCGCCACGGCAGGCCGGATCGTCGCGGCCGTGGAGCGCGCCACCGCCGAGCGCCTGCCGCTGCTCGCCGCGCCCGCGTCCGGCGGCACCCGGATGCAGGAGGGGACGGCCGCGTTCGTCCAGATGGCGCGCATCACCGCCGCCGTCATGGCGCACCGCGCCGCCGGGCTCCCGTACCTCGTCTACCTGCGGCATCCCACCACGGGCGGCGTGTTCGCCTCCTGGGGTTCGCTCGGCCACGTCACGGCCGCCGAGCCGGGCGCGCTCATCGGATTCCTGGGGCCGCGCGTGTACGAGGGCCTGCACGGCGAACCGTTCCCGCCCGGCGTCCAGGTCGCCGAGAACCTCGCGGCCAAGGGGCTGCTGGACGCCGTGGTCCCCATCGACGACCTGGCGGAGGTGGCGTCCCGCACGCTGAACGTCCTGTGCGAGAGACCGCCCGCGGCTCGTCAACCACAGCCTTCGTCCGGTGCCGCGCCGGAGACGGCGGCGTGGGAGTCGATCGAACGGTCGCGGCGGCCGGGGCGTCCGGGGGTGCGGGAGCTGCTCCGGTACGGCGCGTCCGACGTCACCCCGCTCTCCGGCACCGGCCAGGGCGAGGCGGGCAGGGGGCTCCTGCTCGCCCTCACCCGCTTCGGCGCGGCGCCCTGCGTCCTGATCGGCCAGGACCGGCACAGCCAGCGCACCGGCCACCCTCTCGGCCCGGCCGCCCTCCGCGTCGCGCGCCGCGGCATGCGCCTCGCGGCCGAGCTGGGGCTGCCGCTGGTCACGGTCATCGACACGCCGGGCGCGGCCCTGTCGGCCGAGGCGGAGGAGGGCGGCCTCGCGGGCGAGATCGCCCGCTGCCTCGCCGACCTGGTCACGCTGCCCGCGCCGACGCTCTGCCTCCTGCTCGGCGAGGGCACGGGCGGCGCGGCGCTCGCCCTCCTCCCCGCGGACCGCGTGCTCGTGGCCCGGCACGCCTGGCTGTCCCCGCTCCCGCCGGAGGGCGCCTCGCTGATCGTCCACCGGACCCCGTCCCGGGCGGGCGAGATGGCGGCGGCGCAGGGCGTCCGGTCGGCGGACCTGCTCCGCGACGGGCTGGCCGACGTCCTCGTGGACGAGCATCCCGACGCCGCCGACGAGCCGGAGCCGTTCTGCCGCCGCGCCTCCGCCGCCGTCGAGGCGGGCCTGTCCGGCCTCGCCCCCGGCACTCCGGCGGCCCGCGCGGCCCGCTACCGTCCACCCCCATGACCGAAGCCGCCACCCGATCCGCGTACGACTCCGTCGCCGTCCTCTACGCCGACATGTTCCGCGACTTCCTGGACGACATGCCGCTCGACCGCGCGCTGCTCGCCGCGTTCGCCGACCTGACCCGGGGCTCCGGCCCGGTCGCCGACCTGGGCTGCGGCCCCGGCCGCCTGACCGGCCACCTCGCGTCCCTGGGACTCCCCGTCTTCGGCGTCGACCTGTCACCCGAGATGATCGCGCAGGCCCGCAAGGAGCACCCCGGCCTGCGCTTCGACGAGGGCACCATCACCGCCCTCGACATCGCGGACGGAAGCCTGGGCGGCATCCTCGCCTGGTTCTCGACCATCCACACGCCCCCGGAGGACCTGCCGCGGGTGTTCTCCGAGTTCCACCGCGCCCTCGCGCCGGGCGGCCACCTGCTGATCGCCTTTCAGGCCTGCGAAGGCGACACGCCGCGGCCCTTCGACCACAAGGTCACCCTCGCCTACCGCTGGCCGCTGAGCCCGCTCTCCGACCTGCTCCGCCGCGCCGGGCTGGCCGAGATCGCACGCCTCCACCGCGAACCGTCGGAGCAGGAGCGCTTCCCCGCCGGGCACCTGCTGCTCCGCAAACCGTGACGGCGGACGTCAGCCCCGGCGCTCGTCGGCCTCATCGTCCCGGCCGGCCACCGGAGCGCCGCTCCACACCCGCTGCCAGGGCCGCCGGCGGTGGACCCGGCGGTGGCCGCGGCGGTGCTCACCCCGCGGCAGGAACGCGGCGACCAGCCCGGCCGCCGCGGCGGCGACGAGCGCGGCGAGGGCCCAGGCCGCGATCTTCGGGCCGATACATCCCCGGGTGGCCCTCCGGCCCGGCAGATCCGAGACGATCAGGTGCGCGTCGCCCGCGACGGTCTTGTCCGCCATGTCGTTCGCTTTCTTTGCTTCGGATTGGCTGGCCCAAAATACCGGTGACAGCATGTCATGTAACGACCACCCGTCGCATGACCGTCACCTGGATGACCGGCCACGTTCAGCCACCCTCCGCCGGGTATACGCATGGTGGAAGGGAGGTCGTTTGGGGGCTTACGATTTGGGGAGTCGTAAGGAGGTTCCGTGCGGGCGCTCGTCGTGCAGCATGATCATGTATCGCCGCCCGGGCCGGTGGGGGAGCGCCTCACCGAGCGGGGGTTCGAGGTCACCGAGATGGTGGTGGTTCCCGAGGAGCGGCACCGGACGCCGGGTGTGGCGTTCGAGTTCCCCGACCCGGGGCAGTGGGACCTCGTGGTACCCATGGGGGCGCCATGGTCGGTGACTGATTCCATCGTCGCCACTTGGGTCGAGCCTGAGCTGCGGATGCTCGCCTCGGCGCATGAGCAGGGCGTGCCGGTGCTGGGGGTCTGCTTCGGCGGGCAGGCGCTCGCGGCGGCGCTCGGCGGGCGGGTGGAG
>NZ_SMJX01000419.1 GCF_004348535.1 Actinomadura sp. KC216 | reverse complement strand
GCTCGATCCGCACGATCCGGAACCGCCGCCCGCCCGCCGCGACCTCGTCGGCGGCCTCGTCCTGCAGCGTCCGCGCCGCGGCGGCCAGCCGCCGCGTCTGCGCGACATTCGGCGCCGTGGCCGCCTGGTCCTCCAGGTGGACGGCGAGGAGCTCGCGCGCGCCCTGCGGCAGCGGGTCGCACGGGCACACGATCTGCCAGCCGCCCGGGACCTGCTCCGCGGCGGTGAACAGCGCGCCCAGGAGCACCAGCTCCGGGTATGCGGACACGGCGCGGCAGGCATCCGCCAGCATCACCGCGGCGACCGGGTCGACGCCGTCCAGATCCTCCGGGAACAGCCGCCCCCCGGCGTCATCGCCCGTAGTCATGCCGGACATCATCCACGCCGTGCCCGCCCCGGGCCAGTGGTTCATACCAATTTGTTACCGGCCTGTATATGTTCGCCAGCGTTCCGCCTCCGCATGGGCATGACCAGGCCCACCAGGCTCGCCGCCAGCAGCGCGAGACCGGCGAGCGCGACGGGGCCGAGCCGCTCGTCCAGCAGGACCATGCCGAGCACCGCGGCCACCGCCGGCTCGGCCAGCGTCAGCGTCGTCGCGGTCGTGGCGGGCGTCGTGCGCAGCCCCCGCGCGAACAGCAGGTAGCCGCCGCCCGTGGTGACCACGCCGAGGTAGAGCGCGATCAGCGCGCCCTGCCCGGTGGCCAGCCACCCCGCCGGCCCGGCGATCAGGACGGGGATCAGCGGGACGGCCGCCGTCCCGAACAGCGCCCCGGCGACGGCCCGGTCCTCCTCGCCGCGTGTGATGAGGACGGACGCGACCGTCGCGTACACCGCGTACGCCAGCCCGGACAGCAGCGCCAGCGCGATCCCCAGGGGCTCGGCGCCCGCGTCCTCGCCGCCGCCGGCGAGCCCGCTGCCGATGAGCAGGGCGCAGCCCGCGACGGCCCCGGCGGTCGCCAGCGCCCACCGGCGGGCCGGCGCCGACCGCCGGGTCGCGAGCCCGATCACGCCGGTGAACGCGGGCGCGCTGCCGATCGTGACGACGGTGGCGACCGCGACCCCGGTGCGCCCGGCGGCCACGAAGAACGCGGCCTGGTACACGGCGATCGTGACCGCGCCCAGGCCGACGAGGGGCCAGTTGCGGCGGTCGCGGAACAGGTGGCGGAGCCCGGCACCGCGCCGGGACGCCGCGGCGAAGCCGAGCAGGATCAGGCCGCCGATGATGATGCGGATCGCGGCGACCGACAGCGCGGACGACCCGTCCGCGAAGGTGCGGACGGTCCCGGTCGTCCCCCAGAGGGACGCCGCGACCAGAATGTCGGCGCCGCCGCCGCGCGCCCGGACGCGGGCGGAGGAGTTCTTGCCGGAAGCATGCCGGACGGAGGTGTGCTGTGCCACGGGAGAGGCTCCTGACCTCGAATCGGACGAAGATGATCCGGATTCGGGGCGCAGGAGGACACGGCCGGGCGCATCCGGCGCCGGGCCGTGTCAGGACTCGGTCAGCGAGTGCGGTCGCCGCGCCCCGTCAGGAGCGCGGCGGTCCGCAGTTCGAGGTCCAGTAAGCCATGGACCGCACGATATCCGATACGGCCGGTCCGGCCGATCAGGCGGGGACGGCGTCCGGGTCCTGCGCCTGGGTGAGGCTGCGGCCGACGATGGGCGGCAAATCCCGGACGAGCTTGGCCAGCTCGCGCAGATCGCCGTCCACCAGGGCCTGCGGGCCGTCGCACAGCGCCGTCTCGGGATGCGGGTGCACGTCGATGATCACCCCGTCGGCGCCGACCGCGATCGCGGCGCGGGTCAGCGGCAGCACGAGGTCGTGGCTGCCGCCCGAGTGCGACGGGTCCACGATCACCGGCAGGTGGGAGAGGCGCTGCGCCACCGGCACCGCGGAGATGTCCAGGGTGTTGCGGGTCGCCTTCTCGAAGGTGCGGATGCCGCGCTCGCACAGCACGATGTCGAGGTTGCCGCGCTGCGCGACGTACTCGGCGGCCATCAGCCACTCCTCGATCGTCCCGCTCATGCCGCGCTTCAGCATGACCGGCTTGCCGGCCTCGCCCGCCGCCTGCAGCAGCGCGAAGTTCTGCGCGTTGCGGGTGCCGATCTGCAGCATGTCGGCGTAGGACGCGACGAGCTCGACGTCGGCGGCGTCCACCACCTCGGTGACGATCGGCATGCCCGTCTCCGCCCGCACGTCCGCGAGGATGCGCAGGCCCGCCTCGCCGAGGCCCTGGAACGCGTACGGGGACGTCCGCGGCTTGAACGCGCCGCCGCGCAGCAGCGTCGCGCCCGCGGCCTGCGCCATCTGCGCGGCGCCGAGGGTCTGCTCGGCCGTCTCGACCGCGCACGGGCCGGCGATCAGCGTCATGGTCCCGGGACCGATCGGCACGCCGCCGACCCGGACGACCGAGCGCTCGCCGTGGTTCTCGCGGCTCACCAGCTTGTGCGGCGCGGAGATCCGGATCACGTCGCTGACGCCGCGCATCCCGCGCAGGTTCAGCGTCCCGAACTGCTGGACATCGCCGACGAGCCCGACGATGGTCCGCTCCACGCCGCGGCTGACGAAGGCCTCGCCCCCCGCCGTCTCGACCAGCGAGACGACGGCCTCGATATCCGCTTCGTTGGCCTCCGGGGCCATGACGACGACCATTGCTGCTGCCTCTCTCCTTCGCCCGGGATCCACGGTGGATCCCCGGAACGACCCTTGAAACGACGAGAGCCCCGGGCCAGGCGGCCCGGGGCTCTCGACATGTGGTCTGTCAGCGCAGCGTCTGGCAGACCAGCCGCCCGGGCTGGTCGAACCAAAAGAAATACACGACGTTGCGCACGGGCCCAGCTTAACGGGTCCCGCCGGGTGCGCCGTCGCGCGGACCCCGGATATGGCTCACCTCACTCCGGATGGCAGGATGGCCGCGTCATGTCCCAGCCCGAGCAGTCCGCACCGGAGCCGCGCGACCTTCCGCCCGGCCAGTACGTCCCCCGGGGCTGGCCCGTCCTGCACTACGGACCGGTACCGAAGTTCCGGCCGAAGGACTGGGACTTCCGCGTCTTCGGCGCCACCGCGTCCGGCGAGCAGTACCGCTGGACCTGGGACGAGTTCGACGCGCTCCCGACGACCACGGCCGTCGCCGACTTCCACTGCGTGACGAAGTTCACGATCCCGGACAACGAGTGGACGGGTGTCTCCGGCGCGGCGATCGTGGAGCTGGCGCCGCCCGCGCCGGACGTCACGCACGTGATGGTCTGGGCCGAGTACGGCTACAGCGCCAACATCCGGATGAGCGACTTCCTCGCCGACGGGACGATGTTCGCCACCCACCGCGACGGCGAGCGCATCAGCCCCGACCACGGCTTCCCGATCCGGATCGTCGTCCCGCATCTGTACGCGTGGAAGAGCGTGAAGTGGGTGCGGGGGGTCGAGTACCTGGTGAAGGACCGGCGCGGCTTCTGGGAGGAGCGCGGCTACCACAACGTCGCCGATCCGTGGCGGGAACAGCGGTACTCGTACCAGGAGGACGAGGGCGAGTCGCCGCCCCCGTGAGCTGTCGGAAGGGCCATGACCCCCTGTGGCGTGGCCCATCCGAGACCTTCGTAAATGGGCAACACACCGCCTCGCACGGTCGGCAGACGTTACCGTACGTTGTCATGGTTCTACCGTCCGTCGCGGACGTCGTCGCGTGCGCCACGGCCGCCGGTGCCGCCGGCGTCGCCGCGGGAGCCTGGGCGCTGCTCCGCGGGCGCGGCCTCCCGCTCGGCGCCGCCCGCCGCCTCCCGCGCGGCCTGCCCCGCGGGGCCGCGCGCGGTCTCGTGCGCGGTCCTGCGCGCGGCGATTCAGGCGAACTGGCGCGCGGCCTTCCACGTGGCCTCCCGCGTGGCCTTCCCGCCGGGTTAGCGCGCCGTCTTCAGCGCGGGCTGCCGCGTGGCATGCCCGCCGACGCGGCCGAGCAGGCGGCGTTCGCGACCCTGCACGTGATCGCGCGCGCGACGCCGCCCCTGCGCGCCGGGCTGACCGAGGACTCCGCCCGCAAGGCCGTCCGGCGGCTCAGATCGCTGCTGGGCGCCGAGGCGGTCGCGCTGGTCGCGGTGCTGCCCCCGCCCGACGACGACCTCGACGACCTCGACGACGACGTCGGCCGGCAGAGCGTCCCGGCCGCGCCCCGGCTGCTGGCATGGGACGGCGCGGCCCGCGACGCCCACGCGGGCGACGCCGTCCACGACGCCCTGCCGGTGCTGTCCTCCGGCCGCCCGCGCGTGATCGCCCCCGAGCTGATGGGCTGCCGCGACCCGCGGTGCCCCGTCCAGGTGGCGATGGTCGCCCCGCTCACCGTCGAGGGACGCGTCGAGGGCGCGCTGACCGTGTACTGGCGGAGCCCGTCGACCGCGCGGGTCCGGGCCGTCGGCGAGGCGGCCCGGCTGGTCACCGGCCAGCTCGAGCTCGCCGGGCTGGACAACGCCCGCATCCGGCTCGCCGAGGCCGAGATGCGGGCCCTGCGCGCGCAGATATCCCCGCACTTCGTCTACAACTCGCTGACGACGATCGCCTCGTTCGTCCGCACCGACCCCGAACGCGCCCGCGCGCTGCTGCTCGACTTCGCCGACTTCGCCCGCTACTCCTTCCGCAACCCCCGCGACTTCACCACCCTCGCCGACGAGCTGCGTTCCATCGACCGCTACCTGCTGCTGGAACGGGCCAGGTTCGGCGAGCGGCTCCAGTTCCGCGTCGACATCGCGCCCGAGGTGCTGCCGGTCGCGGTGCCGTTCCTCGCGCTGCAGCCGCTGGTCGAGAACGCGATCCGGCACGGCATGGAGGGCGCGGGCAAGGCGTTCCACATCTCGATCGTCGCGCGCGACTCGGGCGCCGAGGCGGCGATCAGCGTCGAGGACGACGGTGTCGGCATGGACCCCGAACGCCTCCAGGAGATCCTTTCCGCGCCGCTCGGCAGGCCGGGCCCGACCGGCTGGGGGAGCGTCGCGGCCCGCGCGCGGCGCCCCGGCGGCGACGCCGGCATCGGTCTCGCCAACGTCGACGAGCGCATGCGACAGGTCTACGGGGACGAGTACGGGCTGACCGTCGAGACCGCGCTCGGCGCCGGAACCAAGGTCAATTTGCGCGTCCCGAAGTACCGGCCGGGGGTGTTTCCGGACTGAGCCGCGCCGCCGCGACACGCCACTCACTTTTCGGAACCGATTGCGGACAGACGGTAATCGCGGCAAAGTCGCCCTCATGCTGCACGTCCTGGCCGTCGACGATGAACGTCCCGCGCTTGAGGAGCTGACCTATCTGCTCCGCAAGGACCCGCGGGTCGGCCGGGTCAGCTGCGCGGGCGACGCCTCGTCCGCGCTGCGCGACCTGAGCAGGATGCTCGTCGAGGGTGACCACCTCGACGCGGTGTTCATGGACATCCGCATGCCCGGGCTCGACGGGCTCGACTTCACCCGCCTGCTCACCGGCTTCGCCGCGCCGCCGCACGTCGTGTTCGTCACCGCGCACGACGACTGCGCCGTCACCGCCTTCGAGCTCGGCGCGCTCGACTACCTGCTGAAGCCCGTCCGCCCCGAGCGGCTCGCCGAGTCGGTGCGGCGCGTCGCCGGGGCCGTGGACCGGCCCGCCCCCGCCCCGGCCGCGGAGGGCGCCCGCGACCCCGAGGACGAGATGATCCCCGTCGAGCTCGGCGGCCGCACCCGGCTCGTCTCCCGGCGCGCGGTCACCCATGTCGAGGCGCAGGGCGACTACGTGCGGCTGCACACCGCCGACGGCGGATACCTCGTCCGCATGCCGCTGTCGGCGCTCACCAAGCGGTGGGAGGCGGCCGGGTTCATCCGGATCCACCGCAGCACCCTGGTCGCGTCCGCGCACATCACCGAGGTGCGGTTCGACGGGGGCCGCGCCGCCGTCCAGATCGGGGACGAGCTGCTGCAGGTCAGCCGGCGCCACACCCGCGAGGTGCGGGACCGGCTCGTCCGCAAGTTCCACCACCCGGACGGCAACGGCACCGGCGGCAACCGTGCCGGCGACGACTCTGCGGGTGGCGACGCCCCCGCGGGAGGCGGCGGCGATGAACGGTGAACGCCGGGTGACGGTGTCCGGCGCCGCGACCGCCCGCGCGCGGACCCACCCGGACGACGCCGAACCGCCGTCCGGAACCCGTCCCGCCGAACGCTCCTCCGCCGAGGGGCCGCAGGCGCAGGGAACCGACCCGGCCGACCCCGATCCCCTCCATAC
>NZ_SMJX01000418.1 GCF_004348535.1 Actinomadura sp. KC216 | reverse complement strand
GGTGAAGGGCGCGGGGGCGGTGCCGCGGGCGGCGATCCGCGCCGAGGTGATCGTGAGGTCGAAGTGGGCCCACACCATGGCGGCGCCGGACAGGCGGCGGGCCGTGGCGCGGATGAGATGGACGTCCGGGGAAGCGGGGACGATCAGCAGGATGGACACGCCGCGGTCGAGGTCGGCGGCGGTGGGGCTGTCGGGCCAGATCGCCACGCGCAGCAGCCGGCCGTCGATCACGCGCAGTTCTCCGATGTCGGGAACGCAGACCCGGGGCGGGCCCTCCGCGGAATAGGTGATCATGACGACCGGGCGCTGCCGCGCCTGAGAGCTCTTGATGGCGTTGAGGTAGGTCGCGAGGACGTCGGGCGATGCTGACATCGGCAGGTCCGCCTTACGTCGAAGGTCCGGCCGGCCCGATGTCCGGACCGGCCGCACATCCACCGGTTATCGAATGTATGTTCGATCCTAGTGCATCAGACCGTCCGCTCGCGCCCGCTTATTCGGATTCGTGAACCTGGTCGGAGGTGGGGTATTCGACCAGGGCCAGCACCCGGCTGGACATGAAACGGGCCGTGCGGACGGCGGTGCCGGTGCGGGTGACCTCGCTGACCTCCACGACCCCGCGACGGGTCGCGATCTCCACGCGGCGGCCGGCCCGGCTCGCCACGACCTCGTACGTCCGCGTCCCCTCGCCACCGGCATCGATGACGATCTCGACCCTGTCGCCCTTCATCCGCGCGAACCTCCAGTAGTCGAACGTATATTCGACTTATACCCGGAACATCGGGCCACCAACCCTGCGCGCCGGTGCGAATGCGCTGGTCAGGCCACGAGATTGACGATCGCCACCAGGCCGACGACCACGATGACGCCGCGCAGCACCAGCGGCGGGATGCGGCGTCCGACCCGGGCACCGATCAGCCCGCCGAGGGTGGCGCCGGACGCGATCAGCAGCACCGCCCACCAGTTGATCTCGGTGTCGGAGACCAGCCACAGGAGCGTGAACAGCAACGCCGCGGAAGCGTTCACGATGGCCGACAGGACGTTCTTGGCCGCGTTCACGCGCTGCAGGTCCTCGTCCAGCATGATGCCGAGGAGCGCGATGAGGATGACGCCCTGCGCGGCCCCGAAGTAGCCCCCGTACACGCCCGCCAGCAGGACCCCGACCCACAGCAACGCGCCGCCGTGCGGACGGTGCTCGCCTTCCCGGCGGCGCAGCACCCACTTCTGCAGCCGCGGCTGCACCACCACCAGGACCACCGCGATCGCGATCAGCGCGATCACGATGACGTCGAACGCCTCGGGCGGAAGGCCGAGCAGGAGCAGCCCGCCGATCACGGCCCCGACCAGCGAACCGACCCCGAGCCGCAGCAGCCGCTCGCGCTGCCCCTTCAGCTCCTCGCGGTAGCCGTACGCGCCGGTCACGCTGCCTGGGATGAGCCCGATGGTGTTGGACACGTTCGCCACCACGGGCGGGTACCCGAGCGCCACCAGCGTCGGGAAGGTGATCAGCGAGCCGGAACCCACGACGGTGTTGATGCCACCGGCGGCGACCCCTGCCGCGAACACCGCGACCGCGTCCAGCAGGTTCACGTCGGATCCACCCCGGCACTACGAGTCCAGTACGGCGCACACATCGTAGGGACACCGCCGTCCGGCACCATCGTCTGGGGGTGCTTCTAGGACGAATCACCCCGTTTCAACGACCAGACCACCGCCTCAGCGGCCGGGCTCGCGCCCGCTGAGCCGGCCGGGTCAGCGGGCGGGGTTAGCGGGCAGGGTTAGCGGGCGGAACGGGCGTACCAGCGACCGTTCTGGCGGTCGACGGCCAGCGGAAGGCCGAAGGTGCCCGACAGGTGCTCGGCGGTGAAGACCTCGTCCACCTTGCCCTGGGCGACGACCTCGCCGCCGCGCAGCAGCAGCGCGTGCGTGAAGCCCTCGGGGACCTCCTCCACGTGGTGCGTGACCATCGCCATCGTGGGCGCGGCGGGGTCGTCGGCGAGGGCGGCGAGGCGGGCGACGAGGTCCTCGCGGCCGCCGAGGTCGAGTCCGGCGGCGGGCTCGTCCAGCAGGAGCAGCTCGGGGTCGGGCATCAGCGCGCGGGCGATCTGGACGCGCTTGCGCTCACCCTCGGACAGCGTGCTGAACGTGCGCCGGATCAGATCGGAGCAGCCGAGCGCGTCCAGCAGCGCGACGGCGCGGCTCACATCGGTCGAGTCGTACTCCTCGCGCCAGCGCCCGATGATCGCGTACGAGGCCGTCAGGACCAGGTCGATGACCTTCTCGTCGTCCGGGACCTTCTCCGCGAGGGACGAGCTGGCAAGGCCGATCCGGGGACGCAGCTCGAACACGTCCGTCCGGCCGAGCCGCTCCCCCAGGACCTCGGCCGTGCCGTCGGACGGATGCATCATCGCGGCGGCGATCTGGAGCAGGGTCGTCTTCCCGGCGCCGTTCGGACCGACGATGACCCACCGGTCGCCCTCGTTCACCGTCCACGTGACATCGCGCAGCAGGGTCGCCCTGCCGCGCCTCACCCCGACTCTGCGGAGCTGAAGCACCTCGCCGGCCATCGCGCCCCTTCGTCCCCAATCCCGGTGGTCGCTGATCCTCAGAAGAGAACCTATGCGATGAAGCCGCGCGCGTGGCCCCCGGGATTACCACCCGCGACGCCCCTCCAAGGATCCGACCGCGCCGCCCGGAGGGTTCGACCGCGGCCCCAGCGGGCCTGGCGGCGGCGCCCCGGGGGTCCGGCGACTGTGGCCCCGAGGATCCAGCGGCGCAAGAGGTTCGTTACGTGCCGCGGCACCGTCGGCCCGAGCGCTTATGGTGGTTCGCATGCCGATCAGGGAGTATTGGGAACGGCGATGAGCAAGGACGCAGCGACCGCACTGGTCGCGTGGGGGAATGCGTGGCTGACCGGACACGTCGGCCTGGACGAGGCGGTCGACGCGGTCGAGAAGAGCGCGGGCCCGCAGATCCTGGGCGGCGAACCCGCCGAGGTGACGCTGCGCCGCGGCCTCGGTGACCTGCGCGTCGGCGGCATGGCGGCGCTGCGGCTCGCCCTGCCCGAGCCTGGCGACCCCCTCGGGCTGAGCGGCCCGCCGGAGCTGAACCGCACGGCGATCGACGCGGGCGCGGCCGTCGTCGCGGTGCTCGGCGAGCGCGCGATCGGGCTCGTCCCGTCCGAGGACCGGCGCGGGTCGTCCTACGTCGGCGTCCGCTGGACGACCCATGACGCCTCGGCCGGCGCGCCCGACGTCCCGTCCCTCGCGGACGCCGACCGGCAGCTCACCCTCGCCATGCGGGACGCCACCGAGGTGCTGCTGACCGTCGACGACCTCGCCGGCGTCCCGCCCGAGATCGCCGACGCGCTCACCGCGCTGCGCGACCCGGACCGCGGCGACCATCCGCTCGCCCCCGGCTACCCGCCCCGCGCGCACCGCGTCGCCGCGCTCGCCGGGCGGCTGTCCCTCGTCGTCGACCTGGCCCGCCAGATGGACGACGGCGGCCTCAGCGCCGACCAGATGAGGCGCCGGGGCGAGGCCCTCCGCCTGCTGGACGGCGCCGTCCGCCGCGCCCTCGTCGCGGCATGCAACAGCGCGTTCGACCCCGTCCCGTAGACGCCGTCCCGCAGGCGCTATCCCGTGGGCGCTATCCCGCAGGCTCGTCCAATAGGAAAACGGGGCGCCCCGGGAAGGGACGCCCCGTTCCGTCACGCGCCGGACGGCGGCTCGAAAAGCAGGCCGATGATCAGGCGCGGACCACGATGGTGTTGCAGACCTTGTCGGCGAACGTCTGCTTGCGCTCGTCCCACAGCGGCCAGAGGAAGCCGAGGTAGCACAGCGCGCTGTCGAGCATGTGCGCGATCTTGCGGACGAAGGCCATACCGAAGCCGATCGGCTGGCCCGTCTGCGCGCTGACGAGCCGGATGCCCATCTGCCGCTTGCCGATGGACTGGCCGGTCGTCCCCTCCTGGTGGCAGATCCACAGGCCGCCCGCGAACGAGATGATCAGGCCGACGATCACCAGCAGGAAACCGAACAGGGCGGCGCCCCCGCTCCCGGTGGCGGAGAGGATCAGGAACAGGATGTACATGACGAACGCCGGGGCGCCGAAGATCAGGTAGTCGATGATGTAGCCACCCGCACGAGAGCCCCACTCGGCCAGCTGGCCCGTCGAGCCGTAGTGGTGGTGGTGCACCTCCTGGTAACCGGCCTGCGCCGGCGGCGCCGGCGGCTGGCCGTACCCGTGCTGCGCCGGGGGCTGACCATAGCCGGGCTGCGCCGGGGGCTGACCGTACCCAGGCTGGGCCGGCGGCGCCGGCGGCTGACCGTACCCGGGCTGCGCCGGGGGCTGGCCGTAGCCGGGCTGGGCTGGGGGCTGCTGGCCGTACCCGGGCTGTTGCTGCCCGTAGCCCGGCTGCTGACCGTAGGGGTCGTAGGGGTTACCCACACTTGCTCCTTATTGATTGACCCTGTGGTTGTGTGACGCCCGCCGGACCCGGTGGGCTCCGCAAGTCTGGCCGAGGACCGGCCACAGCTCAAACCCGCAGAACTCCGAACCGGACGAGCTGCCACAGCTCCGACCCCACGAGGGCGGTGCCGAGCATCCAGGCACGGGTCTTCGGCTGGAGTGCCCACCACCGTCCTCCCGGTCCCAGTGGTGCGAGCGCCACGGCGATCGCGCCGGTGAGCGCCATCGGATTCGCCAGCACGGCCTGGGCCGGACGGCCCCCGCCGAGCTCGATGAAAACGGTGGTGCTCCCGCACATGGGGCACGGAATTCCGGTGAGCGCCCGTAGGGGACAGAGCACGCCGGGGTCGTTGACACGGTGGATCCATGACGCGCCGATGGCCGCGATGGCCATCGCCGCAACACGCAGCACCACACCCAGGGGTCCGTGCCGCGCTGCGGTGAGGGTCCGGCTGACGATCCCCCCGAGCACACCTTCCGGTGCACTGGTGGCCGCCGCCCCGGGCGCTCCCCCCAACGAATCCTCCGCCTCGATGACATACAGATGAGTGACCCGTATACCGGGTCCACCCTGAGGCGGGTCAAGTCCTGGCAACGATCTGCGATCGGACCGTTACCGAGTGCTGAGTGATACCGCCCCAGGGGCAAGAGTAGGACAAATCGCCAGCTACATGGGCACTCTTTCGCCCGATGGGTCCTACGAATCGCCCGAAAACATGACACGTCCCACACTCGGATGACGCGGCCCAGGACATCACGACGACCGCGACGGACCCGACCGAAAGGGTGGCGAAGAACACGCCCCCAGGCCGCCAGAACAGCGCGGCCAAAGCCTCCCAGATGGACCAAACTCCGCCAGAAACAGGCAGAGCCCACCCCGGGCCGAGACACGAACTCACCGACGAAACAGCGCCCACCGAACAAGCACGAACGTCCCCAAGCCAAAGAAGCGCCCCACCGAGCAGGCGGCCACCGAGAACCCGCCCACAAGCAAAAGCCGCACACCGGAGCCCGGCGCAGGACGAGAGAACGCCCCCACGAGAACGCGAGGACAGCGCGAAGACACAAGGACGCAGGGACGCGGGCACGCGATGAGGACGCGAAGACAGGAGGACATGGCCACGCGAGGGCATGAGGAGGACGCGCGGACGAGCGAGAACGCGAGGACGACACGGAGACACAGGCGCGCGCACGCGAAGAGGACACAGAGACACAGAACACGCACACGCGAAGAAGACACGAAGACAGGAGGACACGGGCACCCGAGGGCATGAGGAGGACGCGCGGACGAGCCGGAACGCGAGGACGACGCGGAGACGCGGAGATAAAGAACGCGCGCACGCGAAGAAGACACGGAGTCAGGAGGACACAGGCACGCGAGGACGTGCGGACGACGCAGGCACGCGAGGACGCCGGGATGCCGAGACGCGGGGAGACCGTGGAGTCAGGAGGACACAGGCAGGCGAGGACGTGCGGAGGACACGGGGACACAAGGACGCGCGCACGCGAAGAGGGCACGCAGACAGGTGGACACGGGCACGCGACGACGCGAGGACGACGCTGAGACACCGGACGCGTGCACGCGAAGAGGACGCGGGGACAGAAGGACGCGGGGGCGCGAAGAAGGACGCGGGGGCGCGAGGACGGGGACACGCGAGACACCAGGGCGCGGGGAACGAAGGCGCGGGGAACGAAGGCGCGGGGAACGAAGGCGCGGGGAACGAAAGCGCGTGAAGCCAGGGCGTGGGACATGAATGGAGCCCAGGGAGG
>NZ_SMJX01000417.1 GCF_004348535.1 Actinomadura sp. KC216 | reverse complement strand
ACAGGGAACCCCCCCAGCGACGCCCCCGGGAACGCCCCCAGGGACGACGCCAAGAACGCCCCCAGCGACAGCCCCAAGGAGGGCCCCAAGGACGCCCCCGGGAACGGCGGTTTCAAGGGCGGCGGATCACCTCGATGACGCTGGACAGGCCGTCCGACCCGTGACCGGCGTCGACGGCGCGCCAGAACAGGTCCCTGAGCGCGAGCGGCCCGGCCGTGTCGATCCCGGCCTCGCGGGCGGCCTCCACGATGTGGTCGGCGCCGACGGCCTGCATCCTGAGGGTGTGGTCGTCACCGGGGTGGACTCCGGCGTCGATCGTCTCGGTGATGATCTTCAGGAAGCCCATGGGGCCGTCCGACGCGAGGTCCCCCACCGTCGCGGCGGCGAACGGACGGAACTGCTCGGCCGACACGCCCGCCGTGCCCAGCAGCGCCACCGAATGCATGTAGGCGGTCAGCGTCGACCAGAACAGGTACAGCTGCGCCTGGTAGTAGAGCGACGACAGCCCCAGGTCTGAGCCCACGAAAGTGGTGTCGCCCAGCTCGCCGAGCGTTTCGCGGTGCCGGTCGAGGATCTCCTCCTCCCCGCTGTAGAAGACGTACGCGCCCGGCTTGCCGATGCCCTGCGGCGGCGCCATGACCCCGCCGGTCAGAAACTCCGCACCATGCTTGGACGCCCATTCCCCGGCGCGGCGCAACTCGTCCGGGCTACCGGAGCTGAGGTTGACCAGGACGCGCCCCTTGAGTGCCCCGACGGCATCGTCTGCGGAGTCGAGGGAGTCGTACATCGCGGTGTAGTCGGTCTGGCTGATGACGATCAGTTCGGACGCGGCGAGCGCGTCGGCGGGCGTCGCGGCGAGGGTCGCGCCCTTGGCCACGAGCGGCTCCGCCTTGGCGGCCGTCCTGTTCCACACCGTGGTCGGGTGCCCGTTGCCAAGGAACGTCGCGGCCATCGCCGCGCCCATGGGCCCGAGGCCGATGACCGTCACAGGTGATTTCGCCATTGAGTCCTCCTCTGAGTGGTGGGGTGAGCCTCGCTGCCGGTGCTACGGAAATGCTTCGGGCGGTTCCGTAGCGGGTGCGTACGCTGGACATCGTGCGTTTCGGGGTGCTGGGGCCGCTTGCCGTCTGGACGGGCGACGGCACGGATGACGCCACGGGCCACGGCACGGGCAGCGGGACCGCCGTGCACGTCCCGGAGCCGAAGGTCCGGATGCTGCTGGCGATGCTGCTGACCGACCCCGGCCGTCCGGTCTCGGTCGATCGGCTCGTGGACGCGCTGTGGGGCGACCGTCCGCCGCGGAACCCGTCCGGCACGCTGCAGGCCCGCGTTTCGCAGCTGCGCCGGGTCCTGGACGATGCGGAACCGGGTGCGCGGGCGCTGCTCGTCTCGCGTCCGCCCGGATACCTGATCGACGTGGCCCCGGACGCGGTGGACGCCGGACGTTTCACGGCGCTCACCGTCCAGGCGCGCGAGACGACCGACCCGCTGGCCAGAGCACGTCTCCTGGGAGAGGCGCTGGCGCTGTGGCGCGGCCCCGCGTTCGATGGTCTCGACCTGCCGCACGGCACCGCCACCACTGCCGTCACCACCGCAGCGGCCGAGCTGGAGGAGCGGCGGCTGGTCGCGCTGGAGGAGCACGCCGAGGCCCGGCTTGAGCTGGGCGAGCACGCCGCGCTCAGTGCGGACCTGGCGGCGGAGGTCGCCCGCCATCCGCTCCGGGAGCGGCTCCGCGCAGCGCACCTGCGCGCCCTCTACCGTGCCGGACGCCAGAGCGAGGCCCTCGCCGCCTACCACGACCTGCGGGAACGGCTGGCAGACGAGCTGGGCGTCGACCCGAGCCCCGAGCTGTCCGCGCTCTACATGTCGATGCTGGAGCAGGAACCGTCCGAGGCGGGACGGCCCCGCACGGCGTCGCGGCTGCCGACCACCATCGGGGAGCTGATCGGGCGCGGCGACGCGGTCGAGCGGGCCCGCGCGCACCTCGTCTCCGACCGGCTGGTGACGTTGACCGGCCCCGGCGGCGTCGGCAAGACGCGGCTCGCGCTGGAGACGGCCGCGCGGTCGGCTGGCGACCACCCGGACGGGGTGTGGATGGTCGAGCTGGCCGCCGAGCAGGCGGGCACGGCGGCGGACGTCGCCGAGCCGGTGGCGCGCGTCCTCGGGCTGTGGGACGAGGGCGGCGACGGTCCCGTCGAGCGGCTCGTCCGGGCCTTGGCCGCCCGCCGGTCGCTGCTCGTCCTGGACAACTGCGAGCACCTCATCGAGCCCGCCGCCGAGCTGGCCGGACGCCTGCTGGCCGGGGCGCCGGGCCTGCGGATCCTCGCCACGTCCCGGGAACCGCTGGGGCTGCCCGGGGAGCGGCTGCAGATCGTCCCGCCGCTGGATCTGCCCGGCCGCGAGACGGCACCGGACGCGCTGCTGAAGTCCAGCGCGGTGCGGCTGTTCGCCGCGCGGGCGGCGGCCGCGGCGCCGGGGTTCGCGCTGGACGAGGCGTCCGCGCCATGGGTCGCGTCGATCTGCCGGCGCCTCGACGGGCTGCCGCTCGCGCTGGAACTGGCCGCGACCCGCGTCCGCGCGCTCGGCGTGCGGGAACTGGCCGCCCGGCTCGACGACCGGTTCCGCATCCTCGCGGACGCCCGGCACGGCGGGCCAGCCCGGCAGCGGACGCTCCGCGCGATGATCGACTGGAGCTGGGAGCTGCTGACCGTCCCGGAGCGGGTCGCGCTGCGGCGGCTCGTCGTCCACG
The DNA here is from genome assembly GCF_004348535.1 of Actinomadura sp. KC216. GTDB lineage: Bacteria > Actinomycetota > Actinomycetes > Streptosporangiales > Streptosporangiaceae > Spirillospora. The sequence goes on along the minus strand of NZ_SMJX01000417.1, from coordinate 3,503 downwards.
CGGGCGGCTGCACGCTCGACGCGGCCGAGACGGTCTGCGACACCGACGCCACCGTGCTGGCGAGGCTCGTCGACCGTTCGCTGATCACCCGCGCGGAGGACGACGGCCGCTACCGCCTCCTGGAATCGGTGGCCGCCTACGCGCTGGAACGGCTGCGAGAGGCTGGCGAGGAGGACGAGTTCCGCCACCGCCACGCCCGCTACTACACCGCCCTGGCCGAACGCGCCGCCGAGCGCCTGCGCGGCCCTGAGCAGCCGGAATGGCTGGACGTCCTCGACCGCGAGGCCGCCAATCTCACCACCGCGCTGAAACACGGCGACGCCGCCGTCACCGTCCGGCTGGCGAACGCGCTGGGCTGGTACTGGTTCCTGCGCGGCCGCTTCGGCGAGGCCCGCAACGCTTTCGAGGCGGCATCGCGGCCACCCGCCACACCCTCAGCAGAAACCGCCACATGGCTGGCCGCCTTCACCATGCTCTCCGGCGAGACCAAGGATTCGGAACAACTCCGCCAGACCGCCCTGGCCACCCACGCCGCCCACCAGAAGGACGAGTTGGCGCAAGCCAAGGCGGAATGGCTCCTCAGCCACGTCCACTGGGCATACGGCGACTTGGCCGCGAACGAAGAACGCGTAGCCCACGCCATCTCCGTCTTCCGCGCCCACGGCGACCGATGGTTCACAGCCGCCGCGCTCACCACCCGCGCCAAGTTCGCCCTGGGGCACGGCCGGCTCGCGGCGGCGCGCGAGGACGCCGAGACCAGCATCGCCATGTTCGACGAGCTCGGCGACCCGTGGGGACGGCTGGAGGCGTCCGACGCCCTCGCCCGCCACGCCGAGATCATCGGCGACCACGGCGAGGTCGCCCGCCACCACCGCGCCGCCCTCCGCGTCGCGGAGGACCTGCGGATGTGGCCCGAGGTCTCCTACCGGCTGTCCGGGCTAGGCCGCGTCGCGCTCCTCACCGGCGACCTCGACCAGGCCCACGACCTGCACGAACGCGCGCTCGACCTGGCCGGACGGCACGCGGCCCGGTCCGCGCGGGAGTTCGCCGAGATCGGGCTCGGGCTCGTCGCCAGGGCGCGCGGTGACCTCGACGCCGCCGAGGCGCACCTGCGCGCCTCGCTCGGCTGGCTGCGCGGCATCGGCGGGACGGCCGGGATCGCGTTCGCGCACGCCCAGCTCGGTTTCATCGCCGAGGAGCGCGGCGACGCCGAGACCGCGCTCGCGCTGCACACCGAGGGCCTCGCCGGGGCCCGCGCCGTCGGCGACCCGCGCGCCGTCGCGCTGGCCCTCGAAGGGCTCGCCGGGGCCCGCTCCCTCGCGGGCGATCATGCGGCGGCGTCCGGGCTGCTCGCGAAGGCCGCCGCGCTCCGCGAGGCCGCCGGGGCGCCGCTGCCCGCCGCCGAACGCCGCGACGTCGACCGCATCACCGGGAGGATCCGGGACGCGTCCGGTGTTACCCCACAGATGGGCACGTTCCAGGGCGAGGGGAAAGAGTGGAGAGCATGAGCGAGGATCTCGGATACGGCTGGCAGGGCGACGCCCTCGACCTGCCCGCCTACCTGAAGCGGGTCGGCCACGACGGCGATCTGGCCCCGACCGGCGACACGCTGCGCGCCCTGCACCGCGCACACACCACGTCCATCCCGTTCGAGAACCTGGAGATCATGCTGGGGCGGCCGGTGGACCTGTCGCTGGACGCCGTCCAGGCGAAGATGGTCGGCCAATCCCGCGGCGGCTACTGCTACGAGCACAACCGCCTGTTCGCGGCGCTGCTGGAACGGCTCGGCTACGAGGTCACCGCGCTTGCCGGACGGGTCGCGCTCGGCGCCCGCAAGCTGCTGCCCGCCACGCACGCGCTGCTGCACGTCCGCCCGCCGGGCCAGCCGCGCGAGGAGCCCGCCTGGCTGTGCGACGTGGGCTTCGGCGCCGGCCCGCTGGAACCGCTGCGGCTCCGCGACGGCGAGGAGGCCGACCAGGACGGCTGGGGCTTCCGCCTCCACAAGGGCCGGACCGTCACCGCCTGGACGCCGAACACGGTCGGCTGGGAACTCCACCAGCGCGGGCCGGACGGCTGGGTCCTGCGCCACACCTTCACGATGAACGAACAGTTCCGCGTGGACTTCGAGGTGGGCAACTTCTTCGTCTCGAAGAGCCCGACCTCACCGTTCTCGACCCGCCCGTTCGCGCAGAAGTTCAGCGTCGACGCGCACCGCGTCCTGGACGGCACGAAGCTCACCGTCAACCGTCTAGGCGGCCCCACCGAGACCCGCACGATCACCCCGGACCAGTTGCCCGAGACGCTGGCGGAGGACTTCGGAATCGTCCTGGAGCCCGAGGACGCGACGCGCCTGGTCGACTTCCAGCGCAACCTGACCAAGGCGGAGAACTAGGAAGCGACGTCCTCAGGGGGCGAGGAGCGCGGACATCCCGACCCCGTTCTGGCCGAAATGAGGCTTGAAGCCCGCCCTCCGGGTACCGCCCACGAGATCGGACCTGCGCGGACCCGGACGGGCCCGGCACATATCCGCAAGCTGGAGGGCTGATGAGCGATCGCAAGAACGACGAGGACCGGCCGCTCGCCGACCGCCGCGCCGAGGCCGAGCCCGGCGCGCCCCAGGAGGACGACCCCGACTTCGCGGAGGAGCACGCCCCCGGCCCCACCGACCCGCCGAACGCCGAGGACGACGCCCCGGGCGGCGAGGACGACGGATACCTCCCACCGGCCCAGATGCCCTAGCGGGCTCGATCACCGTCACACAGAGACCGTCCCGGGGCAGGCAACCTACCCCGGGACGGTCTCGACGCCATCACTCCTAGTCGGGATGCGGAGGCCGCTGGTCGGGCGGGGTCCCGCCGCCTTCACCGCCTCCCTTGCTGCCCTTGTCGGTGCCGTGCGCGTGGCCCTTGGCCCGCGTCTTCTTCGGGTCGGTGGCCTCCGGCGCGGGCTCGTTCGTCACCGAGGTCCGGCCCGATCGCCGGATCTCGGGTTGCTGCGGGTTCGGCATGCTCATCCCTCCTCATGCGGCATGCGGCCCTATGCGGCGGCTCCGCTGCCCCAGACGCCGCGCAGGCGCCGGGCGGGCGCCACGCAGTAGGCGTTAGGCGCTGGACGGTTCGGGACGCAGCGGGTCATGCCCCACCGTCATGAGCGCGTGCCGCCATTCCTCGTCCTGCTCCGCGTCCGGTGGACGGTTTTCCAGCTGGTCCTCCACGTAGTCCACGACCTGCTGCATCACGTCCGCGTCGCTCTCGGTCAGGTCGACCTTCCGCTTGCGCAGGACGTCCACCACGCGGGAGCCGAGTTCGGACACCCCCGGGCTCGGTCCGGGCGGGAACGCCTCCTCGCCGGACGCGTCCGTCATCAGCCAGATGCGCAGCTCGTCGGAGGTCATGTTGACGAGCCGGTGGAAGTCGTCCCAGGCCAGCTCCGCCTCGGCCGGTATGCGATCGTTCATTGGATTTACTCCCTGTTGCCCGTTCCGCCCCCGCCCTACCCGACAC
>NZ_SMJX01000416.1 GCF_004348535.1 Actinomadura sp. KC216 | reverse complement strand
CTCGCCGTTCACGGCCCGCGTCGGTCATCCCGCCGCCCTGGGGGTATCTGGCCATGCCACCGGCATACGCCCACACCACCGGCCCGTCCACTCACCAAACCGCCATGACCCATTAACCCTGGTTAGCTCGCGATGGAAATCTATGGCAGGGGCTAGCACTTCTTCGGCGTCGGCGAAACGTCCTAGGCCGTCGTAGGCCAGTGCGAGGTGCCAGGCGCACCAGATGACACCGTCGCGGTCGTCGCGGCGCTCGGCCATCGTCATCGTCCGCTCCAGGACGCGGGCGGCGTCCGCGTGGCGGCCGAGTTGGCGGTGCGCGTCGGCGATGTGCGCGGACAGCCAGATCTCGCCTGCCTCGTCGTCCCGGGCCTGGTAGATGGCCTGCGCCTCGGCGTAGCGGTCTAGGGCCTGCTCCGGTTGATCGAGATCGCACTGGAAGTCGCCGAAGTGGACCAGCACCCACGCCTCCTTGCCCGGATCGTCCATGGAGCGGACAACCTCCAGCGCGCGCTCGTAGAGCGGCGGCGCCTCGGCTCCGCGGCCGATGATCCGGCGCGCCTCGGCGAGGTGGATCAGCGACCCGAGCTCGGCCGGAGCGTCGCCGACGCGGCGTGCCGCCTGGACGGCGAGGTCCTTGACCGCCGCCATCTCCTCCCAGTGGGCGCGGTAGAAGAGCAGGCCGTAGAGCGATTCCGCGATGCTGACGACGAGCCCGTGCTCCTCCGCCTCCGCGGCGGCCCGCAGGTTCGCCTGGACGTTGAGGGATTCGTGCGCGAACCACGCGATCGCCTCGGCCGGGGGCTGCTCGTGCGCGCCGGGCTGCGACATCCACGCGTGCAGGCGGTCGCTGTACCAGGCGAGCGAACGGCGGAACGCGTCGCGGCGGTCGGACGGCGACTCCTCGGCCGCCATGCGCTCCTTCGCATACAGCCGGAGAAGGTCGTGGAGCCGGTACCGGCCGCCCGCGACCTCGACCAGATGGCGGTCGGCCAGTTCCCAGAGCGTGCGTTCGGCGTCCGCGACGGGGACGTCCCCGGCCCGGGCTACCACGTCGGCGGTGAAGTCCCGGCCCGCGAGGACGCCCAGGTGGCGGAACAGCCGCGCGGTGCCGGATGCCACGGACCTGTAGCTGATTTCGAAGCTGCCGCGCACTCCCCTGTCCGCATCTTCGAGGTGGGCCAGACGCCCGGCTTCTTCCCTGAGGTCGGACGAGTAACGTGCGAACGAGACGTAGGTTCGCGTGATGTGCGTCCCGGCGATGCGAATCGCCAGCGGAAGCCCGCCCAGCAGCCGGACGATCTCCTCCATGGACGGCCGGTCGCGTTCCACGGCCTCCGCCTCCACGAGCCGATCGAGCAGCTGGAGCGCGTCGGGGTCGGGCAGCGGGTGGACGGGGAGCCTGCGGGCGCCGCTCAGCGAGGCCAGTTTCGTCCTGCTGGTCACGATCGTGGCCGCGCCGAGCGACGTCGGCAGGAGCCGCTCGGCCTGCGCCGCGTCGGACACGTTGTCGAGCAGGAGGAGGCTCGGGCCCTTCCCCCAAAGCTCCTGGTATTTCTGCGCACGCTTGGCGGGAGTCGGCATCTCGTCGTCGGGCACGCCGAACACCGACAGGACCGCCATCATGGCCGCCTCCTCGGTCGCGGCCGCGGCGACGTCCACGCGGATCCGCGCGTGGGTGAACGTGGAGGCGAGCCTGTGCGCGAGCTCGTTGGCCAGCTCGGTCTTCCCGACGCCTGCCATGCCGTGGAACACCACCAGCGGGCAGGTCTGGGTCAGCCGCTCGGTGAGCTGGGCCGTCGCCTTCTCGATGACGTCGTCGCGGTCCGTGAAGTCCGAAAGCGACCTGTTCAGGTTCATGCGGCCGGACGGGACCGGAGGCTCGACCGGCGGGCGCGGGAGACCGGTCAGGCGGTCCAATCCGAGTTCCCGCCCCCATGGCGTGTGCGGATTCGCGTCGGCCCAGCGGTCGAGCGGGGCGACGATCAGGACGGAGGTGCCCTGGGCCGCGGAGTGCTCTATCGCCACACCGACGGCGACCGCGCCCGCTTCGGGGTCCTGGGCGAACACCACCGCTCCGGAGATGCCCTGCCATTCGCTGATCCCGCGCCCCTCGGCCGCGCGGGGCGTCGACTCGCAGCGGAACTCCATCAGCCCGGTGCGCAGATTCGAGCCGGTGGGGATGACGCCGTCCAGCTGGGCGCTCTCCCGCTGCCTGGCCTTGCCCGGCTCCCGCGAACGCTCCATCCATCTGGGGAAACCGATCGTCCAGCAGGGTTCGATCACCGTCGCCCGGGAGCGGTCGACGCGGCCGAAACGCACCGGGGGCAGGTCGCCGATCGACGGATCACCGGGCACCGCCAGCAGGGCGATGTCCCCGGCCTCGTCCACCATGACCAGCTCGGCCGGATGCTCCGACTCGTCCACCCGGCGGACGAGGAGGGCCGCGGCGTCCAGGACGTTGTGCGCCGCCGACAGCACCCACCGCCCGCCGACCAGGAAACCGGAGCCCACATTCCACCGGTCGCCGTGGTCGCGGCGCAGCACCTCGACGGCACGGCCCGTCAGCTCGGACATCTCAGGGCTTTTCCCTGAGCCCGCGGGTCACCTTGAGCGGACGTCCGTCCTCGTCGAGCGGCGGTTCCAGCGTCACCGTGACGCGGTGGATCTCCTCCCGCCGGTAGGAACCGTCGCCGCCCAGCTCAAGGACCCAGAATTTCGCCTTGCCCGACCCGCCGGCCTGCCGCGTGACGCCGACATGGAATTCGAGCAGGATCTGGCCGACACCGAAACCGAACTCCGCGCTTTCCCCCGCCTCCAGCGCCTCCATCAACTCGGCGCGGAGCGCTTCGATGCTTTCGGCAAGCCCGAGCTGGCCCATGGATTCTCCCGTATCCGCAATTCAGGGTGCGCCGGGCGATCCCGCGACCGGGCGCCCGCGCTGTGATCCTCCACGACCTCCGTCACTCAGAGGAGTGGCTCGGAGCCATACGGCCAGAGGAGGCCAATTCGCGGCGGGACGGCGAACGCGAACGAGCCCCGGACCGGCGGCGGTCCAGGGCTCGCTGCTGCGGAACGTCTCAGATGAGGCCGAGCTTGCGGACGGCCTCGCGCTCCTCCGACAGCTCGGCGGCGGACGCGTCGATCCGGGCGCGGGAGAAGTCGTCGATCTCCAGGCCCTGGACGATCTCCCACGTGCCGTCCTTCGTGGTGACGGGGAAGGACGAGATCAGGCCCTCGGGCACGCCGTAGGAGCCGTCCGACACGACCGCCATCGACGTCCAGTCGCCGTCGGCGGTGCCGTTCACCCAGGTGTGCACGTGGTCGATCGCGGCGGACGCGGCGGACGCGGCCGAGGACGCGCCCCGCGCCTCGATGATCGCCGCGCCGCGCTTGGCGACGGTCGGGATGAAGTCGTTCTCCAGCCAGGCCTGGTCGTTGACCGTCTCGGCCGCGTTCTTCCCGGCGATCTCGGCGTGGAAGACGTCCGGGTACTGCGTCGCGGAGTGGTTGCCCCAGATCGTCATCCGGCGGATGTCGGCGACGGACACGCCCGCCTTCTTCGACAGCTGCGCGAGCGCGCGGTTGTGGTCCAGGCGCGTCATCGCGGTGAAGCGCTCGGCCGGGACGTCCGGCGCGTGCTGCTGCGCGATGAGGGCGTTGGTGTTGGCCGGGTTGCCGACCACCAGGACCTTGACGTCGTCCGCCGCACCCGCGTTGATCGCCTCGCCCTGCGGCTTGAAGATGCCGCCGTTGGCCTCCAGCAGGTCGCCGCGCTCCATGCCCTTCGTCCGGGGACGGGCGCCGACGAGCAGCGCGACGTTCGCGCCCTCGAACGCCTTGACCGGGTCGTCGAAGATGTCGGTGCCGGACAGCAGCGGGAACGCGCAGTCGTCCAGCTCCATGGCGGTGCCCTCGGCGGCCTTCACCGCCTGCGGAATCTCCAGGAGCCGCAGGCGTACGGGTACGTCCGCGCCGAGGAGCTGCCCGGACGCGATGCGGAACAGCAGCGCGTAGCCGATCTGGCCCGCGGCGCCGGTGACGGTAACGGTGACTGGGGTGCGCGTCATTGCCTTCTTCTTCTCTCCTGCTGGTGTCCTGTGCCGCCGGCCCGCCGCCGCGCGGGTTCTCTCGCTATCGAGATATTCCGGGGTTCAGGCTATCGCGCACCCCCTACCCGCCGCCGGGCAGGTGCACCACCCGGCATGGCGATGGGTGCCGACCACGCGAAAGGCCGTCCCGGACGAATCCGGGACGGCCTCCGAAAAGCCGTTCTCAGCCGTTGATCTTCTTCTGGAGGTTGGTGTCGAGGGCCTCCAGGAAATCCTGGGTGGTCAGGAACGGCGTGTCCTTGCCGACGAGGAGTGCCAGGTCCTTGGTCATCTGGCCGTTCTCCACCGTCTCGACGCAGACCTGCTCCAGGGTGCGGGCGAAGTTCGCGACCTCGGGCTGGGAGTCGAGCTTGCCGCGGTGTTCGAGGCCGCGGGTCCAGGCGAAGATGGACGCGATCGGGTTGGTCGACGTCGGCTTGCCCTGCTGGTGCTGCCGGTAGTGCCGGGTCACCGTGCCGTGCGCGGCCTCCGCCTCGACGGTCTTGCCGTCCGGGGTCATCAGGACGGACGTCATCAGCCCGAGGGAGCCGAAGCCCTGCGCGAGGGTGTCGGACTGGACGTCGCCGTCGTAGTTCTTGGCGGCCCAGACGAACCCGCCCTCCCACTTCAGCGCCGCCGCGACCATGTCGTCGATGAGCCGGTGCTCGTAGGTGAGGCCCTTGGACTCGAACTCGGACTTGAACTCCGACTCGTAGATCTCCTGGAAGATGTCCTTGAAGCGGCCGTCGTAGGCCTTCAGGATCGTGTTCTTCGTCGACATGTACAGCGGCATCCCGCGCTCGAGCGCGTACCGCATCGTCGCCCGCGCGAAGTCGCGGATCGAGTCGTCGTAGTTGTACATGCCCATCGCGACGCCGCCGCCGGGGAAGTTCGCGATCTCGAACTCCATCGGCTCGCCCTCGTCGGCGGGGGTGTAGGTGATCGTCACCTTGCCCGGGCCGGGAACGACGAAGTCGGTGGCGCGGTACTGGTCGCCGTGCGCGTGGCGGCCGATGATGATCGGCTTGGTCCAACCGGGGACGAGCCGGGGGATGTTGGAGCAGATGATCGGCTCACGGAACACCACACCGCCAAGGATGTTGCGGATCGTCCCGTTCGGGGACCGCCACATCTTCTTCAGGCCGAACTCCTCGACGCGCGCCTCGTCGGGGGTGATGGTGGCGCACTTCACGCCGACGCCGTGTTCCCGGATGGCGTTGGCGGCGTCGACGGTGACCTGGTCGTCCGTGGCGTCACGGTGCTCGATTCCCAGGTCGTAGTACTTCAGATCGACGTCGAGGTAGGGCAGGATCAGCTGGTCCTTGATGAATTTCCAGATGATCCGCGTCATTTCGTCGCCGTCGAGTTCGACGACCGGGCCCGCTACTTTGATCTTGGGCATGCTGCTGCTGTCCCTTTCCTACACCTGGCCAGCTGTGAAGACTCAGACCTTGTAAGGCTCAACTGGCAAGGCTAGCCGAGCCCAACTTGAGGTCTAGACCTGGCCTGGTCCGGGCGGTCCCGGCGGGCCCGGCCGCGCGCCGGGCGGTCCCGGAACCCCAGGCGGGGACGCGCCGGGGGTGCCCGGCGGCGGGCCTGGGGCGTCTGGTGAAGGAGGCGGGCCGTCGCGGCGGCCGGTGATGAGGAGCCGCGCGGCGCGCGCCACCATCGCCAGGAGGATCAGCACGCCGAAGGCGCCCGCGAGGGCGAGGCCCGGCTTGTTCATCGGCGGGACGCTCAGCGACACGAACGCGACCATCTCGCCGAGGATCACGAGCGTCCAGCAGTCGATGGACCTGCTGCGGACGGCGAGCGGCCCGAGCTGCGACTCCGGCAGCAGGAGCCGGGCCAGGGCCCCGAGCAGCAGCGCGGCCGCCATCAGCCCGGACCCCTTGCGGAAGTAGTTGAACGCGCACAGCGTGAGCCCGGCGCCGACGCCGCTGAGCACGAGCAGGTACGGGAGCTGCGCCAGCCAGTGCGGCGCGGCTCCGCGGCGGCTGGGCGCCCTGCGCCTGCGCCTGCGCACCTCGGTGCTCATGGGCTTCACGGTATAGGGAATCGGATGGCGGCACGACATCGTCCGCCGCACCCGATCGGCGGTGCCCGTTCCGTGCCCGGACCGCCCGCGCAGCCGCAGGTCCGGTGCCGTGGGTCCGGCGGCCCGGGGTGGGGC
>NZ_SMJX01000415.1 GCF_004348535.1 Actinomadura sp. KC216 | reverse complement strand
GGGTGCACATCGCGAGCGCCGGGGTCGAGCGCCTGATGTTCCCCGCCCTGATCGAGGGCGACGCCGTCGTCACCAACTCGCGCGGGATCTTCGACGAGCCGATCGCGGAGTACGTCCTCGGGCTGGTGCTCGCGTTCGCCAAGGACCTGCACACGACCGTCCGGCTGCAGGGGGAGCGGCGCTGGCGGCACCGCGAGACCGAGGGGATCACGGGCGCCCGCGCGCTGGTGGCCGGCACCGGGCCGATCGGCCGCGCGATCGGCCGCCGCCTGTCCGCCGCGGGCCTGGCGGTCTCCGGGCTCGGCCGCACCGCCCGCGTCGCCGATCCCGACCTCGGCACCGTCCACCCGATGGAGCGGCGGGACGCGGCGCTCGCCGTCGCCGACTACGTCGTGCTGGCCGCGCCGCTCACGCCCCAGACCCGCGGCATGATCGACGCCGCGGCGCTGGACCGGATGCGCCCGTCCGCGCGGCTGATCAACGTGGGGCGCGGCGCGCTGGTGGCGGAGGCCGACCTGGTCAAGGCGCTGCGGGACGGCCGCATCGCGGGCGCGGCGCTCGACGTGTTCGAGGACGAGCCGCTCCCGCAGTCGTCGCCGCTGTGGGCCATGCCCAACGTGATCGTCTCGCCGCACATGTCGGGCGACGTCGTCGGCTGGCGCGACGAGCTGGTCCGGCTGTTCGCCGACAACCTCGGCCGCCACGTGGCGGGCCGCCCGCTCCGCAACGTCGTGGACAAGCGGCTCGGCTACGTCGGTTCCTCGACCGGGTCCTGAGCAGAGGGGGCAACCATGACCGACGCGGCCGACCTGACCGCGACCGAACTGATCGAGGCGTACGAGGCCGGGACGCTCTCGCCGGTCGAGGCCGCCGAGGCCGTCCTCGCCCGGATCGAGCGGGACGACCCCGGGCTCAACGCGTTCTGCCTCGTCGACGGGGAGACCACCCTCGCCATGGCCCGCGACGCCGCCGACCGGCGGCGGCGCGGCGCCACGCTGGGCCCGCTCGACGGCGTGCCCGTCTCGATCAAGGACATCCTGCTCACCCGCGGCTGGCCGACGCTGCGCGGCTCCGCGACCGCCGACCCGTCCGGCCCCTGGGACGAGGACTCCCCGGCCGTCGCGCGCCTCCGCGAGCAGGGCGCGGTGTTCGTCGGGAAGACGACAACGCCCGAGTTCGCGTGGAAGGGCGTGACCGACAACCCGGTCGACGGCGTCACCCGCAACCCGTGGGACACCTCCCGCACGCCCGGCGGGTCGTCCGGCGGCGCCGCGGCGGCCGTCGCGGCGGGCATGGCGCCGCTCGCGCTCGGCACCGACGGCGGCGGCTCGGTCCGCATCCCCGCCGCGTTCACCGGGATCTTCACGATCAAGCCGACCTACGGCCGCATCCCGCACTACCCGGCGAGCGCGTTCGGGACGCTCGCGCACACCGGCCCGATGACCAACACGGTCGCCGACGCGGCGCTGCTGCTCGACGCGGTCTGCGGCGCCGACGGCCGCGACTGGTCGGCGCTGCCCCCGCCGGACGTCGTGTTCAGCGAGGCCGGCCCGGACGACCTCACCGGCCTGCGCGTCGCGTTCAGCCCCGACCTCGGGTTCGCGGAGGTCGATCCGGAGATCGCGGCGTCCGTCGCGGCCGCCGCCGAGGTGTTCACCGAGCTGGGCGCGAAGGTCGAGCAGGCCGATCCCGGCTTCACCGACCCGGTCGAGGAGTTCGAGGTCCTGTGGTTCGCGGGCGCGGCCAAGGTCGTCGAGAAGCTCTCGCCGGAGGCACGGGCGCGGCTCGACCCGGGGCTGCGGGAGATATGCGAGCAGGGCGCGCGGTACTCGGCCGTCGAGTACCTCACCGCCACGGCGCGCCGCATGGACCTGGGCCGCCTCATGGGCCTGTTCCACGAGCGGTACGACCTGCTGCTCACCCCGACGATGCCGATCGCCGCGTTCGAGGCGGGCGTGGAGGTCCCGCCGGGGTCGCCGGCCCGCCGCTGGACGAGCTGGACCCCGTTCACCTACCCGTTCAACATGACGCAGCAGCCCGCGGCGAGCCTGCCGTGCGGGTTCACCTCCGGCGGCCTGCCGATCGGCCTCCAGGTCGTCGGCGCGCGCCATGCCGACGCGCTGGTCATGGCCGCGTGCGCCGCCTACGAGCGGGCCCGCCCGTGGAAGCGGTTCAACCGAACGGGCTGACGGGGGGCCTCAGTCGTCCTGGGGGCGGTTCAGTTCCTTCTCGCGCCGCTTCTGCCTGCTCGACCGGCGGCGCTTCACCCCGACGCCGCCCCAGAACGCCAGGCCCTTGACGACGACCGTCGGCGATCCCGGCGCGCCGGGGCCGCTGGCCCGGTTGTCGAACCCGCCCATGATCCCGAGGCCCTTGACGTGGACGGTGATGTCGTCCGGCACGATGACCTCGCAGCCGCCCATGATCGCCAGGGCGCGGATCGTCGTCACGGGCTCGGTGAACCGCGCCTCGCGCAGGTCGATCTTGCCGCCGCCCCAGAACGCGAACGCCCGGAACCTGCGGGGCACGTTCCACACGCCCGACCGGGTGAAGCCGCTCATGATGCCGATCCCGGTCTTCCAGGACGGCGCGCTCTCCAGCGGGCGCCAGTCGGCCCCCGTCCCCGCGGGCAGCGGGGAGGGCGCGGCGGCCGTGCCGGGCGCGGGCAGGTCGCGGGTGATCGGCTCCAGCTCCGCGTAGGTCTTGGCCGCGTACACCGCGTCCAGCCGCTCGTCGAGCTCTTCCAGCGTCAGCCGCCCCTCACCGGCCGCGTCGCGCAGCACCTGCGCGACCCGCTCGCGGTCCGCGTCACCGGCGCGCATCTCCGGCGGGCCGGGGGTTCCGGCGGGTTCGGGGAGGTTCGTCATGCCGAAAGCCTAGCCCGGACGGCCGCGACGCGCCGCAGAGCGCGCCGCGCCTCATCCGGGCCGCAGGCCGGGGCCGGGGAGGAAGCGCCCGGTGCGGGCGTCGGCGGGCGGCCGATGGTCAGCCCGCCGGTTCCAGCCGGACGACGACCGACTTGGACGTCGGGGTGTTGCTGATCTCGGCGGTGCTGTCGAGCGGGACGAGCACGTTCGTCTCCGGGAAGTACGCCGCCGCGCAGCCCCGCGCCGTCGGGTAGGGCACGACGCGGAACGACGGCGCCCGCCGCTCGACGCCGTCCGCCCACTCCGAGACCAGGTCGACCATCGCGCCGTCGTCCAGGCCCAGGGCGGCCAGGTCGGACGGGTTGACGAACACGACGCGGCGCCCGGCCTTGATGCCGCGGTAGCGGTCGTCCAGGCCGTAGATCGTGGTGTTGTACTGGTCGTGGCTGCGGACGGTCTGCAGCAGCAGCCGCCCCTCCGGGACCCGCAGGACCTCCAGCTCGTTCACCGTCAGGTTGGCCTTGCCCGTCGCGGTCGGGAACCTGCGCTCGTCGCGCGGCGCATGCGGGAGCGTGAACCCGCCGCGCTCCCGGACGCGGGCGTTGTAGCGCTCGAAGCCGGGGACGACCCGCGAGACGTGGTCGCGGATGACGTCGTAGTCCCGCTCCATCGCGTCCCAGGCGATGCCCGAATCGGGCAGCACGGCGCGCGCGAGACGGCAGACGATCGACACCTCCGACAGCAGGTGCGGGGACGCCGGGGCGAGCCGCCCACGGGACGCGTGCACCATGCCCATCGAGTCCTCGACGGAGACGAACTGCGGGCCGGACCCCTGGACGTCGCGCTCGGTGCGGCCCAGCGTCGGCAGGATCAGCGCCGTCTCGCCCGCCACGGCGTGGGAGCGGTTGAGCTTGGTCGACACCTGCGCGGTCAGCCGGCAGGAGCGCAGCGCCGCCTCCGTCACGGCGGAGTCGGGGGTCGCCCGGACGAAGTTGCCGCCCATCCCGAAGAACACCTTCGCGCGGCCGTCGCGCATGGCGCGGATCGCGTCCACGGTGTCGAGGCCGTGCTCGCGCGGCGGCTCGAACCCGAACTCGGCGGCGAGCGCGTCCAGGAACTCCGGCTTCGGCTTCTCCCAGATGCCCATCGTCCGGTCGCCCTGCACGTTGGAGTGGCCGCGCACCGGGCAGACGCCCGCGCCGGGGCGGCCGATGTTGCCGCGCAGCAGCAGGAAGTTGACGATCTCGCGGATCGTCGGGACCGAGTTGCGGTGCTGGGTCAGGCCCATCGCCCAGCAGACGATGATCTTCTTCGCGCCGAGCACGTCATCGAGCGCCGCCGCGATCTCCTCCCGCGTCAGGCCGGTGGCCTCCAGCACGTCGTCCCAGTCCAGGCCAAGGACGTGCTTCTCGAACGCGTCGAACCCGTGGGTGTGCGCGTCGAGGAACCCGCGGTCGACGGCATCGGGCGCGTCCGATTCCAGGAGCATCCGGTTGAGGGCCTGGAACAGCGCCAGGTCGCCGTTCAGCCGGATCTGCAGGAACCGGTCGGCGAGGACCGTGCCCTTCCCGGCGATCCCGGACGTGCGCTGCGGGTTCTTGAACCGCATCAGCCCCGCCTCGGGCAGCGGGTTCACCGCGACGATCCGCGCGCCCTCCTTCTTGGCGCGTTCCAGCGCGGACAGCATCCGCGGATGGTTCGTGCCCGGGTTCTGCCCGACGACGAAGATCAGGTCAGCCCGGTAGAGGTCGTCCAGGAGCACCGAGCCCTTCCCGATGCCGATCGTCTCGCTCAGCGCCGACCCGGACGACTCGTGGCACATGTTGCTGCAGTCGGGGAGGTTGTTGGTGCCGAACGCCCGCACGAACAGCTGGTAGGCGAACGCGGCCTCGTTGCTCGTCCGGCCCGAGGTGTAGAAGACGGCCTCGTCCGGCGATTCGAGCGCGGTCAGCTCGGAGGCCAGCAGCCGGAACGCCTCGTCCCACGACACCGGCTCGTAGTGCTCGGATCCGGCGCGCTTCAGCATCGGCTCCGTCAGCCGCCCCTGCTGCCCGAGCCAGTGGTCGGACCGCTCCGCCAGCTCCGACACGCTGTGCCGCGCGAAGAACTCCCGGGTGATCCGCCGCGTCGTCGCCTCCTCCGCGACGGCCTTCGCCCCGTTCTCGCAGAACTCGGCGACGTGCCGGTGGTCGCCCTCGGGCCACGCGCAACCCGGGCAGTCGAACCCCTGCTTCTGGTTGACGCGCAGCAGCGTCAGCGCGGTTCGCCGCACGCCCATCTGGTCGTAGGACTGGCGCAGCGCGGCGGTGACCCCTGGCACGCCCGCCGCCCACTCCTTCGGCGGTGAAACGCCGAGACCCGCGTCGTCGAAGTCGTCAGCGGGGGCCCTGCGGCTCATCGCACCATCCTCCTGCTCGGCTGCACCACCCCCACTGTCGCACGGACACGAACGTCCTATTGGGGCGGGCCTTCCGCCAGGCGGATCGTGGCGGACGTCAGCGCGCCCTGCGGAGTCGTCCATTCCAGCTGGACGACGTCGCCGGGACGGTGCGCGAGGACCAGCGCGGTCAGCGCGCCGGAGGAGTCGACGGGCCGGCCGCCGAGGCTGACGATCGCGGCGCCGACCGGGATCCCGGCGGCGTCGGCGGGCGCGCCCGGCACGACCTCCGCGACGAGCGCGCCGGGGGAGCCGCCGTTGGAGCGGACCTTCACGCCGAGCATCGCCGTCGGCCCGATGTGCACGGTGGACGACGCCTCGCCGCGCCGGATCCGCCCCGCGACCTCCAGGGCCCGGTCGGACGGGATCGCGTACCCGCGGTGGTCCTTCCTCGGCTGGGACCCGTCCATCGTGAGCTCGGCGGACGCGGCGGTGTTGATCCCGATGACCTTCCCGGCGGTGTTCAGCAGCGGCCCGCCGGAGTCGCCCGGCCTGATCGGGGCGCTGGTCTCGATCAGCCCGCTCAGCCGCTCGGAGGTGCCGTTGGTGTCGTCGCGCGCGGTGACGGCCTGCTCCAGCGCGGTGACCTTGCCGGTGACGACGGTCGGCGCCCCGCCCTTGCCGCCCGCGTTCCCGACGGCGGTGACCGTGTCGCCGACCGCCACGCCGGCCGCGGACGCGAACACGGCGGCCTTGAGCCGGGACGCGCCGGTCAGCCGGATCACCGCGATGTCGCCCGTCCGGTCGTACCCGACGACCCGCGCGGCGTAGGTGCGGCGGTTGTCGGTGTCGGTGCCCTTGATCTCGGTGGCGCCCTGGATCACGTGGTTGTTGGTCAGGACGAGCCCGGACGGGTCGAGCACGATGCCGGTCCCGGCGGCGCGGGTGCCGTTCAGCGACTGCTCGGTCTCGATGTTGACGACGCCGGGCCGCCGCCCGCTGGGCTTGGCCTGCTTGGTCGCCGCGGTC
>NZ_SMJX01000414.1 GCF_004348535.1 Actinomadura sp. KC216 | reverse complement strand
ACGCAGGCTCGTCACCCACGCAGGCTCGTCACCCACGCAGGCTCGTCACCCACGCAGGCTCGTCACCCACGCAGGCTCGTCACCCACGCAGGCTCGTCACCCACGCAGGCTCGTCACCCACGCAGGCCCGTCACCCACGCAGGCCCGCCACCCACACAGGCCCGCCACCCACACAGGCCCGCCACGCGCGTGAATCTCACCGCGCGTGAATCACTGTTCGCCTGCGGGAAATGGCCACTCCGCGCGACTTGGGGTTCACTCAGGGTTCGGGGTGGACGGCCGGAATGAAGCGGGTTTCGGGCTCGTTGTTATTCACGGTGACACTGTCCTCATTCGGGGCATTGGCGGGCGTTAAGCGACCCGCGGTGAAGGCCGTGAATGGGCGTGTCAGCCGTGGGGGGTCTGCTCCGGGTCGGTGGCGACCGGACGGTCCAGGGCCTCGCCCGCCGTGCCGCCGCGGCGCCTGGCGGTGCGGGTGCCGAACAGCGAGTAGTCGACGATCTCGGGGATGACCCTGGGCGCGTCCACGACGACGTCGGCGAACAGGTGCACGAAACCGCTGATGATCATGCCGAGGACGATGATCCCGGCCCCCACCCAGAACATGATCCACAGGGGTCCCAGGCAGAGCGCCACGCCGCCGACGACGAAGCCGACGAAGATGACGGTGACAGCGAACCAGGATGCCGGCCGTCCGGCGTGCGATCCGTGCGCCTGTTCAGGTCGCGGCTCTTCGGGCCGCTCTTCGGGGTGTGACTGTTCGGACACCGGGCCTCCCTCCGGATGCTGTGGACATCCTCTCCGGGAGCCGGAAAGTCAAACGGGACGCGCTGTGGATTGCGCTCCAGAGTGACCTAGACCATTCTAAGTCTCGCCTACGATGGCATCGTACGTGTGGTGTGCGCGCCGCCTGGAGCGGTGAACCACGATCTGCAAGGAGCCTCCGAGAGTGCCGCCAGTCATCGACAAGATCCTTCGTGCGGGCGAGGGCAAAATCCTGCGCAAGCTCAAGAAGCTCGCGGATCAGGTCAACTCGATCGAGGAGGACTTCCTCGAGATGAGCGACGCCGAGTTGCGCGAGCTGACCGACAAGTACCGGGAGCGGCTCGCCGACGGCGAGACCCTGGACGACCTGCTCCCCGAAGCCTTCGCGACCGCCCGCGAGGCCGCCAAGCGCGTCCTCGGCCAGCGCCATTTCGACGTCCAGATCATGGGCGGTGCCGCCCTCCACCTGGGCAACATCGCCGAGATGAAGACCGGTGAGGGCAAGACCCTGACCGCGGTGCTGCCGGCCTATCTCAACGCCCTGTCGGGCGACGGCGTCCATATCGTCACGGTGAACGACTACCTGGCCAAGCGGGACGCCGAGTGGATGGGCCGCATTCACCAGTTCCTCGGCCTCGAGGTCGGTGTCGTCCTCGCGCAGATGACTCCGGAGGAGCGCCGCGCCGCCTACAACGCCGACATCACCTACGGGACGAACAACGAGTTCGGGTTCGACTACCTGCGCGACAACATGGCCTGGACCCTGGACGAGTGCGTCCAGCGCGGCCACAACTTCGCGATCGTGGACGAGGTCGACTCGATCCTCATCGACGAGGCCCGAACCCCGCTGATCATCTCGGGTCCGGCCGAGCAGAACTCCAAGTGGTACTCGGAGTTCGCGAAGATCGTCCCGCGGCTGAAGCGGGCCGAGCTGATCAGCACCGCCGGGCAGGTCGACGAGTACGGCCCCGGCGACTACGAGGTCAACGAGAAGAAGCGCACGGTCGGCATCACCGAGTCCGGCGTCGAGAAGGTCGAGGACTGGCTCGGCATCGACAACCTCTACGACTCGGTCAACACGCCGCTGGTGAGCTTCCTCAACAACGCGCTCAAGGCCAAGGAGCTCTACAAGCGCGACAAGGACTACGTCGTCATGAACGGCGAGGTCCTGATCGTGGACGAGTTCACCGGCCGCATCCTCCACGGCCGCCGCTACAACGAGGGCATGCACCAGGCCATCGAGGCCAAGGAGGGCGTGGCGATCAAGGACGAGAACCAGACGCTCGCCACGATCACCCTGCAGAACTACTTCCGCCTCTACTCCAAGCTGTCCGGCATGACCGGTACGGCCGAGACCGAGGCGGCCGAGTTCAACAAGACCTACAAGATCGGCGTCGTGCCGATCCCGACGAACAAGCCGATGATCCGCGAGGACGTCGCCGACGTCGTCTACAAGACCGAGCAGGCCAAGTTCGAGGCGTGCGTCGACGACATCGCCGAGCGGCACGAGAAGGGCCAGCCGGTCCTCGTCGGCACGACGTCGGTGGAGAAGTCCGAGAAGCTGAGCAAGATGCTCAAGCGGCGCGGAATCCCGCACCAGGTGCTGAACGCCAAGAACCACGAGCACGAGTCGGCGATCGTCGCGGAGGCGGGCCGCAAGGGCGGCGTCACCGTCGCGACGAACATGGCGGGGCGCGGCACCGACATCATGCTCGGCGGCAACCCCGACTTCCGCGCCGACCTGGAGCTGCACCAGCGCGGCCTGTCCCCGCTGGAGACGCCGGACGAGTACGAGGCGGCGTGGCCCGAGGCGCTGGAGAAGGCCAAGGAGGACGTGAAGGGCGAGCACGAGGAGGTCGTCGACCTCGGCGGGCTCTACGTCCTCGCGACCGAGCGGCACGAGTCGCGGCGCATCGACAACCAGCTGCGCGGACGGTCCGGCCGGCAGGGCGACCCGGGCGAGTCCCGGTTCTACCTCTCGCTTGAGGACGACCTGATGCGGCTGTTCAACTCCGCCCGCGTCGAGTCGATCATGAACCGGCTGAACATCCCGGACGAGCAGCCGATCGAGTCCAAGATCGTCAGCAATGCGATCAAGTCGGCGCAGAGCCAGGTCGAGCAGCAGAACTTCGAGATGCGCAAGAACGTCTTGAAGTACGACGAGGTCCTGAACCGGCAGCGCAAGGTCATCTACGCCGAACGCCGCAAGGTTCTCGAAGGCGAGGACCTGAACGAGCAAGTCCGCGGCATGATCGACGAGGTCGTCGCGGGCTATGTCGCGGGTGCCACCGCCGAGGGCTTCGCCGAGGAGTGGGACCTCGACAAGCTGTGGAAGGCGTTCGAGCAGCTCTACCCGATCTCGATCACGGTGGAGGAGCTGATCGAGGACGCCGCGGGCGGCGACATCTCCGCCCTCGACGCCGAGACCCTCGCCGCGAAGATCCGCGAGGACGCCCACGCCGCCTACGACAAGCGCGACGAGGAACTCGGCGCCGAGGTCATGCGTGAGCTGGAGCGCCGCGTCGTGCTGAACGTCCTCGACCGCAAGTGGCGCGAGCACCTCTACGAGATGGACTACCTCCAGGAGGGCATCGGCCTGCGGGCCATGGCGCAGCGCGACCCGCTGGTGGAGTACCAGCGCGAGGGCTACGACATGTTCAACGCGATGCTCGACGGCATCAAGGAGGAGTCGGTCGGCTACCTGTTCCACCTTGAGGTCGAGGTGGAGGAGCAGCCGGCGGCCCCGGCGGTCGGCGCCAAGCCCGTGTCCGTCGCCAAGACGGCCACGGACACCGGGGCCGACGCGGACACCGCCCCCGCCGACGAGGTCGAGGAGGCCGACGAGGCCCCCGCGATCAAGGCGAAGGGCCTCGACGCGCCGAAGCGCCCGTCCAAGCTGGAGTACTCGGCCCCGACCGTCGACGGCGACGGCGGCGTCGAGCACCACAGCGAGGAGACGAAGGACGAGTACGCGGGCGTGAACCGCAACGACCCGTGCCCCTGCGGCTCGGGCAAGAAGTTCAAGCGCTGCCACGGCGACCCGCGCAGCAAGGCCAAGTAACACGCGACACGAAGGCGGCCTCCCGGAGAAATCCGGGAGGCCGCTTCCGCTTGCGAGACCCCGTGTGCCGAGGCCCCCGCGCCGAATAGCCGCCCGCATCGAGCCAGCCCTGCGCGCTAGAGCCCTCGTGTACTAATGCCCCCGCTTGCCGAGTCCAGCCGGAAGAGTCCAGCGCACGAAAGCCCCGCGCGCCAGAGTCCTCGTGCATCCGCGTCCTCGTGTCGGGGAGCTGGTGTGTCAGGGCAGCTGCATGTCGGGGTCCTGCATCTCTTGGGTCTGGTTGCGGCGGAGCCGAAGGTCCTTGCGGCGCGCGGGGGCTTGCGGATCAGGGGGCGGTTGTTTCCAAAGCTGTGCAGCGCCATCTGCCGCGGGTGTGTTCCAGGCGTAGGGCCAGGGCGTGGACGCGTCCGGCCACGACCAGGACCGCTGCCGTCTCGGCCACGGTCGGTGCAGGCCGCTGTACCCGGGTGGACAGCACCTTGGGTGGAACGACCCGGCCGCCGCGCCGTGCCGGGGTGGTTTGCCTCGCGGACTGAAGGTGGTTGAAGAGCGCTCGGCACACCGCTGGGACGGCCACCAGGGAGAGCTGGTGCGGTGGGCGGGTGCCCGCCAGGATCTCTGCGATCAGCCGGACGGTGGCGTTCGCGACGGCTCGGACCTCGGTGTCCACGCCGTCGTCCGGCCGGACCAGACGCAGGCCGGGCGGCTGTGCGGGAGCCGCCGCCCGTTGCAGCGCCAGCGCTCCACGGGTGGCCGGTGCCGGACGGTACCGGACGATTCGCACCACCGCTGACTTCCCCGTACGCCCTCGCATGAAAAGACCTCCTGCCTCGTTTTACGACAGGAGTCACTAGAGACACAGAAAATACATTCTGACCACATCCGGCCCAACGGCTACAAAGGGGCAGAAAGGGGAAGGCGGCGGGACGCTGGGGCGTCCCGCCGCCTTCGGGAGCGAGTCCCGGGCGAGGGTGCGGGGTTGATCCGGGACTCTCGGGAGCCGGGCCGGGGGGCTGGACCGGCCCGGGGCAGGGCGCCGCGCTAGTGAGGGGCTCGCGGCGCCCCCGGGAGGGTCAGCCGCCGGTGGCCTGCGCGTCCCCCTTCTTGCTGCCGGCCAGTTCCGGGTCGGCCGCCGGGTCGACGGCCGTGGACTCCTCGCCTTCGGGTTCGCGTCCCGGAGTCGCGAAGTTGAACTTCTCGATCAGGAACTTGAAGATGAAGTAGTAGAGGAAGAAGTACAGGACGCCCATCCCGAGGATGAGCGGTAGCTGTTCGGTGTTGTCCTTCGTCGCGTTCAGCAGCAGGTCGATGCCGCCCGCGGAGAAGCTGAAGCCGAGCTGGGCTCCGGCGGCCTCCAGCACCGCCATCGAGATGCCGGTGAGGACGACGTGCACCCCGTACAGGACGGGCGCGACGAACATGAACGAGAACTCGATCGGTTCGGTGACGCCGGTGATGAACGCGGTGAGCGCCGCCGACAGCATGATGCCGCCGACCGCAGGACGCCGGTGCGGGGGTGCGGCGCGCCAGATGGCGAGGGCCGCGCCGGGCAGGCCGAACATCAGGACGGGGAAGAACCCGGCGAGGAAGCCGCCCGCGTCCGGGTCGCCGGCCAGGTAGCGGTTGATCTCGCCGTTGACGGCGCCGTCCGGGCCCTGGTACTCGCCGAACACGAACCAGACGAGGGAGTTCGGGATGTGGTGCAGGCCGAACGGGATGAGCAGCCGGTTGATCATGCCGTAGATGCCCGCGCCGGCCGCGCCCGCGCCGGTGATCCACTCACCGAACTCGGTGAGCCAGTTGCCGAGCACCGGCCAGAGGAAGCCGATCAGGATGCCGAGGACCAGGCCCGCGAAGGCGGTGATGATCGGGACGAACCGGCGCCCGCCGAAGAAGGCCAGCCAGGTCGGCAGCTTGATCCGGTAGTAGCGCTGGTAGAGCAGCGCGGCGGTGACGCCCATCAGGATGCCGCCGAGCACCTGCGTCGGGTTCGTGGCGCCCCAGTCGATGGTCGGCGTCGGCTTGCCCGCGACCACCTTCTCGATCATGACGTTGCCCTTGAGCTCGTCGGAGTGCGAAAACATGATCTTCGAGACGCGGTCGAAGACCAGGTATCCGACGACCGCGGCGAGCGCGGTGGAGCCGTCGGACTTCTTGGCGAAACCGATCGCCACACCGACGGCGAAGAGCAGGGGCAGGGCGGCGAACAGCGCGTTGCCGGCCTCGCCGACGACCTCGGCGACCCGGTTCCATTCCAGGCCGTCCTTGCCGAGCATGTCGGGCTGCCCGAAACGCAGCAGGAGGCCCGCGGCGGGCAGGACGGCGATCGGCAGCATGAGGCTGCGGCCGATGCGCTGCAGCTGCGCGAGGATGCTCGACCCTCTGCGTGGTGTGTTGTCCACTGTCGTGGCGGTCATCGTGAGGTTCCTCCTCAGGGGATTCAGGAGTTCTCAGGTGTAGGG
>NZ_SMJX01000413.1 GCF_004348535.1 Actinomadura sp. KC216 | reverse complement strand
TCTGCGTGGCCTCCCGCCGCCCCCACGGCCCGGGCTGGTGCACTCGCTGCCGCGCGGACGTGGGCGGCTTGCCAGCGCACCGGCTCCGCGGACGTGACGGTGAGCTGACCGGTGGATCGTGCGCCGTGTGCGGTTTTAGACCGATTTTGCAGACCATCGAGGATCTATCATCTGACTACTACGTTATGTGTTCAGATCACTACTCTTCGCATATGTTCGAGAAGTGCACAGACCATGGGCATTTCGGAAGGAGTCCACTCTCATGCGCTTCTCGCCACGTCCCATCGCCTCGCTCGGGGTTCTAGCCGTAGCCGCCACGGTGGCGACGGGCCTGATGCTCGGCCCCACCGCCTACGCTGACCCCCAGAGCGGCCAGGGCGCCGCCACCGCGGCGTCCTCCGGCAGCCTCTACGCCTGACGGGGCGGCCCGGCCGGTCCGCCCGACCGCGTCTTCGAGGGCTTCGAGTGCCAGAGCACCGACTACCAGTTCCTGTCCTGGCAGGTCGTCAGTGGCGGGCCGCCTGAGCTGTGGATGAGCTTCAGCGACCCCGAGTGCCAGGATGCCATGGGGTTCTTCAACCCCGGCGGCCCGCCGGAGCAGCGGCCGGGC
This sequence comes from Actinomadura sp. KC216, assembly GCF_004348535.1. Classification (GTDB taxonomy): domain Bacteria; phylum Actinomycetota; class Actinomycetes; order Streptosporangiales; family Streptosporangiaceae; genus Spirillospora. The sequence goes on along the minus strand of NZ_SMJX01000413.1, from coordinate 5,790 downwards.
GTCGGTTCCGTCCAGCGGTGGCGGTGATGATCGCCTGACGTCCTCGTCCGCGTGACCGTGCCCCGGTGATCTGCTTCGCGCAGAGCGCCGGGGCGTCGGTCTGTCAGGACCGTCCGTCCACATGGGCGGGGCGGATCGGGAGGTCGTAGTAGCGGCGGGCGCTGGAGCCGATGGCGTTGAGGTCGGTGCCGTAGATGTGCAGGGAGACGGCGACGTCGTCGCTGGCGTTGCGGACGCGGTGGATGTCGCCGGGCGGGGCGAAGCCGCTGCCCTCGCCGGCCGGGGCGTGGTTGCTGCCGGCCTCGATCAGCTCGGTGCCGTCCTCGGAGAGCGTGTAGAGGTCCTCGTACTCGACGCCGGCCAGGATGCCGAACACGCACCAGGTCACGTGATCGTGGATCAGGGTCACCGCGCCGGGCTGCCAGACGATCGCGACCATGGAGAACGAGCCGTCCGGCTCCACGTGCAGGCGGTGGCTGTTGAAGGTGCCGCGCTCGCCGGCGAGCTGGTCCGGGGTGAGCAGGGCGGGCGACGGCATGTGCTCGCGCAACGCGTCCGCCACGTGGGACGCGGTGTCGCGCCATCCGCCGGGACGGGCCACGGCGGCGCGTACAGCGGTGACCAGTTCGTCCAGGTCCGTGGTGGGGGGCGCGGTTAGGGTGTTCATGGTGTTCTCCTCGTCGGTTCGGGCGTGTCTCCAGCGTCTGGTCTGAGGGGTGGCGCGGTCATCCGTGGCGCCCGCAGAGCACCACGGACGCCGCCACGGAAAGGGGCCGCGACGGTGGCGGAACGGATATCCGAGCGGGAGGCCGAGGTGCTCGCCGCGCTCGGCTCGCGGCTGTCCAACGCGCAGATCGCGAACCGGCTGCACGTCTCCGTCCGGACGGTGGAGAGCCACGTGTCGTCGCTGCTGCGCAAGTACGGCGTGGCCGACCGGTGGGCCTTGGCGGAGCTGGCTCGCTCCGAGGCGCCGGAACCGGGCCGCGTCGTCGGGCTGCCGGCGTCCGCGACGACGTTCGTCGGCCGCGACGCCGAGCGCGCCGAGGTGCTGGCGGCGCTGGAAGAGGCCCGGCTGGTGACGTTGCTGGGGCCGGGCGGCGTGGGCAAGACCCGGCTGGCGGCGATGGTCGCGGCGGACGCGGGCGCGCTGTTCCCGTCCGGCGGCGCCTTCGTGGACCTGGTGCCCGTGCGCGACGGGTTCGTGGCGAGGGCGGTCGCGACCGCGCTCGGGGTGACGGAGGGGTCGCACCAGCCGCTGGCGGACGCGGTCGCGGCGCGGCTCGGCACCGGACGGTCGCTGCTCCTGCTGGACAACTGCGAGCACGTCATCGACGAGGCGGCCGCGTTCGCCGAGCGGATCCTGGCGTCCTGTCCCGGCACGCGCGTGCTCGTGACCAGCCGGGAGCGGCTGGGCGTCCCGGGCGAGCGGAGCGTCCCGATCTCCCCGCTGCCCGGCTCGGACGCCGCGGCGCTGTTCCACGACCGGGCGCTGACCGCCGACCCGCGGTTCGTCGCGGACCCCGCGGTGATCACCGACCTGTGCGCGCGGCTCGACGGCATGCCGCTCGCGATCGAGCTGGCGGCGGCCCGGGGCGTGTCGCTGGGCGCCACCGGCCTGCTCGCCGCGCTCGAGGACGCGCTGCGCCTGCTGTCCGGCGGGCGCGGCGGCGACGAGCGGCACCGGTCGCTGCGGGCGGTCCTGTCCTGGAGCCATGATCTGCTCGACGAGGAGGAGAAGGCGCTGTTCCGCCGCCTCGGGGTGTTCGCCGGGGCGTTCGACATGGACGCGGCGGCGGCAGTCGGCGGTGACCGGGCGGGCGTCGCGGACCTGCTCGGACGGCTCGTCGACAAGAGCCTCGTGGTGCACCTGCGGGGACGGGCCGACCGGTGGCGGCTGCTGGAGACCGTGCGGGCGTTCGCGCAGGCGCAACTGTCCGCCGCCGGTGAGGATGAGGAGATCGGGGAGCGTCACCTGCGCTGGGCGGCGTCCGCGGCGTCCGGTCTGGAGCGGCGGCTCGGTGATCCGGCGTGGCGGGAGGACTTCGACGCCATGGCCGCTGATCTGCGGTCCGCGCTGACGTCGTCCCGTGGCCCGTCCGAGGTGACGCACCGGCTGGCGAGCGCGCTGGCGCGCCTGACCTTCGCCCGCCGCCATCTGCTGGAGTCGTTCGCGCACTATCGGACCGCCGCCGAGGTCGCACCGGACGCGGCCTCTGCCGCCGGAGACCTGCGGGCGGGAGCCGGATGCGCGCACGTGAGCACCACGTCCAACCAGCACGTGTTCGAGCTGCTGCTGGAGGCGGCCGAGCAGGCGCGGCGGGCCGGGGACCGGCGCGGCCGGGCGATCGACCTGGCCCGCGCGGTGGAGACGGCGTGCCGGTTCCCGGAGGCGTTCGAGACCGACGTCTCGCGCGAGCGCCTGCACGGCCTGCTGGACCAGGCGGTCGAGGCCGCCGGGCACGGGGCCGCAGGTTCGGGCGACCCGGAGGTGGCGGCCTGCCTGGCCGTGGCGCGGGCCTGGCTGGACGGCCCGGGACGCGGCGCGCCGGACGCGGAGTCCGCGCCGCGGGCCCTCGCCGCCGCCCAGGCGACCGCGGACCCGGTGCTGATCAGCTCCGGGCTGTGCGCGGCGGCGACCGCGGCGCTGCTGGCCGGACGGCTGCGCGAGGCCAACCGGATCACCCGGGAACGGCTGGACCTGCTGCCGTCCATGGACCGCGACGACCCGTACTGCGCCCCGGAGATATGCAACACCTACGGCCGCGCCTGCATCTACGCGATCATGGCCGGGGATCTGCCCGGCGGGATGGCGGCGGCGCGCGCGGGCATGGACGACGACCTGCTGAGCGACACCCACATCACGGCGAGCCGCCTCGTCCAGCCGCTCGCCCTGACCGGACGGTTCCGCGACGCGATCGGGCACGCGGAGCGGATGTGGGACCAGTGGGAGCGCGCCGGACGGCCCGCGCCGCGCTGGATGCTCCCCGCCGTGTGCACGACGGTGCTGGCGAGCGGGATGCTCGGAGAGCCGGAAGCGGTCGCGCTGTGGCGGTCCAGGGCCGCGGAGGTCGCGGGCGGCGGCGGCGCGCTCGCGACGGACGCGGTGGCGGTGTTCGTGGACGCCCGGCTGGCCGTCCACGACGGGCGGTCCGGCGATGCCGAGACCCTCGTGCGCCGGGCCTTCGCCGCAGGGACGCCACTGGACCCGTACCTGGCGTACGCGCGGGCGGCCGGGGCGGAACTGGCCGTCGCGGCGGGGCTTCCCGAGGCGGCGGAGCGGCTGGCGTCCGCGACCCCGTTCGCCGAGGAGAACGGCTGGGCGGCGGCCTGCCTCGCCCGCGCCCGCTGGCGCCTGCACGGCGACCGCGACGAGCTCGACCGCGCCCTCGAAGGCTGGGACCGCCTCGACGCGCAAGCGGAACGAGCCTGCACGCAGGCGCTGGCGGCGGAGACGGACGCGGAGGCGGGCTAGGCGCGGGTGGGGTGGACGGTGCCGGTCACCTCGCCGAACGTGATGCGGGAGCCGGACGCGCCCGGGGCCTGGGCCCGGATCGTGACCGTGTCACCGTCCTCCAGGAACGAGCGTCTGGTGCCGTCGGCCAGCTCCACGGGTTCCTGGCCGTTCCAGGAGAGCTCCAGCATGCAGCCGCGCTGGTCGCGCTCGGGGCCCGAGACCGTCCCGGACGCGAACAGGTCCCCGGTGCGCAGCGGGGCGCCGTTGACCGTGGCGTGGGCGAGCTGCTGCGGCGGCGTCCAGTACATCGAGGCGAAGCGCGGGCGGCTGACGGCCTGGCCGTTGATCAGCACCTCCAGCCGCAGGTCCAGTCCCCACGGCTCGTCGCAGCGCAGGTAGGGGAGCGGCACCGGGTCCTGGACGGGCGGTGCGACGCGGGCGGCCTCCAGCGCGGCGACCGGCACGACCCACGAGGAGATCGACGTCGCGAACGACTTGCCGAGGAACGGGCCGAGCGGCCGCGACTCCCATGCCTGGAGATCGCGGGCGCTCCAGTCGTTCAGCAGGACGAACCCGAACACGTGATCGCGGAACGCGCCCACGGGGACGCCGCGCCCCGCGACGGACGGCACGCCCGCGACGAACGCGACCTCCGCCTCGAAGTCGAGCCGCTGCGACGGCCCGAACGACGGCTCCGGCTCGCCGGGCGTCCTGCGCTGCCCGGACGGCCGGATCACCGGCGTCCCGGACGGGTACACGGTGCCGGCGCGCCCGTGATAGCCGATCGGCAGCCGCTTCCAGTTGGACGGCAGCGGCTCGTCGCGCGGGCGGAAGATCCGTCCGGTGTTCCTGGCGTGGTGCTCGGACGAGTAGAAGTCGACGTAGTCCGCGACCTCGAACGGGCGCTGGAGCTCGACCTCCGAGAGGGGGATCAGGTGGGGTTCGACCTGTTCGCGGTACGACTCGTCGGTCAGCACCTCGGCGAGCCGGGCGCGGTTCGCCTCCCAGACGGGGCGCCCGGCGACCATGAAGGCGTTCAGCGAACCGGAGGCGAAGTAGCGGCGGTCCTCGACCATGCCCGCCGCGGACATCGCCGCGAGGTCGAGCACCTGATCGCCGATGGCCGCGCCGACGCGGGGCAGCTCACCGGGACGCGAGAAGACCCCGTACGGCAGGTTCTCGACGCCGAAGCCGCCGTCCGGATCGACCTCGACCCACGAATCGGTGGTCATGCAGCCATATCTTCCCCGGTGTGTGCCTTTCACCCGGTGGAGCGGGAGGGGTCAGGCAGTGGGCGTTCTGATCAGGGACAGCGCGGACAGGGCGGCGTCGAGGCCCGGCACGCTGAACGAGAGCAGCAGGCGGCGCGTCGCCCGCGCCTCGGCGCCGGTCAGCGCCAGCAGCTCGGCGGCGAGGCCGGAGGGCCCGGAGGCGTCGGTGCGTTCGAGCGTCTGCCGGACGTCGTCGTTCCCGCGCGTCGCGGACGCCGTGGCGAGGAGGATGTTCAGGAAGCCGTGCCGGTCCCGGTGCCGGACGGCGTGATCCGCCCCGGCCGCGCAGGTGAAGGGGAGGCCGCGGTCGGCACACGCCGCGATGAACGCCGCGACGTCGGCGGACGGGCCGTCCATGCGGTGCGCAGCGCCCAGCAGGACACCATGCTCCCGGGCCGCGGACATGCGGTCGAGCGCGTCGCGCCATCCGGGCGAGTGCCGCACCTGGATGTGCGCGGGCACGCCGGCGGGGAGCTGCGCGATCGTCACGGCGGCGGCCCGCGCCTGGTCGGCCTCGCCCGGAAGCGCGATCCGCACCGCCGATGTCCGGACGCGCGGCTCGGCGCCGGCAGCGTCCAGCGCCTCCGGCAGCTCCCCGATCCCCGTGTCCGCGATCAGGCCCAGGTCGAGCAGATCCTCCGGGACGAGCAGTGCCCGCAGCTCGGCGAACCGCGACGCGGGGCACAGGAACCGTCCGGTGGCCGGGTCCCGGGCCGCCGCGCGGTGCGCCGCCAGCGCCCTGTCCATCGGGACGCGGTCCGGCGGGCCGAGCGCGGCGTCGTCGAACAGCCGAGCGAGTAGGTCGCTCATGGCGGCTAGGTACCCCGCCGCGGGGCCGCGTCACGCCGTTGTCACGCCGTTCAGTCGACGGGCGGGGTGGGGCCGCTGCGGAAGTTGCTGGACGGCGGCGGATTCACGTCCTGGGAGGCGGGGCCGTCCTCGGCGTCGGGGTCTTCGGCGCGGTCGGGGGGCCGGGCGCCGGAGTCCGCGCCCGCGCCGGGGGAGCCGGGCATCACGATGTCGGGACGGGTCGTCGACGCGACCGGCCGGTCCTCCGCGTCCGGC
>NZ_SMJX01000412.1 GCF_004348535.1 Actinomadura sp. KC216 | reverse complement strand
GTCCGGCCCGTCCCGCCCCGGAGTGTTCGATCACGGCGTTGACCTGGGCGGCGAGGGCCTCGGTGGTCAGCGGTGCGCCGTCGTCCTCGGCGGGGTCGGAACCGGCGAGGTCGGGGAGGATCACGGTGTGGTCGGCGGACAGGGCTTCGGCCCAGCCGTCCCACATGGCCGAGCCGGGACCCACGCCGTGGACCAGGACGACGGCGGGCCCGGAGCCCTCCGTGCGGTAGGTGATGCGGGCGTTTCCAACGGTCAGTTTCGTCATGCGCCCAACGCTGCCTGGGCGGGGCGGTGATGAGGAGCGGACCGCTTTGGCTAGGACAAGCGATCCCAGGCTGCGGTTCCGTAAATCGCGGAGCATGGACGGTATGGACATGGACCGCCGCGAACTCGCCGATTTCCTCCGCCGTTCCCGGGAGCGGCTGCGCCCGCAGGAGGTCGGCCTGGCGGCCGGGCCGCGGCGCCGCACGCCGGGGCTGCGGCGCGAGGAGGTGTCGCAGCTCGCGGGCATGTCCGTCGACTACTACATGCGGCTTGAGCAGGCGCGGAGCCCGCAACCGTCGGCCCAGTTGCTCGGTGCGCTGGCGCGGGCGCTCCGGTTGACGCAGGACGAGCGCGACCATCTGTACGTCCTGGCGGGGCATCGTCCGCCTGCGGGGCCGTTCGCGGGCGAGCACGTCCGGCCCGGGCTGCTGTACCTGCTCGACCGGCTGCACGAGACGCCAGCGCAGATCGTCGGTGACCTCGGGGACGTCTTGGCGCAGAACTCGATGGCCGAGTCTCTTTTCGGCTGCGTGTGCACGGTGGACGTCGGTGACCGGAACATCGTGTGGCGGTGGTTCACCGACCCGTTCGTCCGGGAGGCGTACCCGCCGGAGGAGCACGACCTGTACAGCCGCCAGCACGTCGCCGACCTGCGGGCGAGCGTGGCACGGCGCGGCAACGACGCCGTCGCGGCGGCGCTTGTCCGGCGCCTGCACGATGCCAGCGAGGAGTTCGCGGCGCTCTGGAAGCGGCACGAGGTGGCCGTGCGCCGCACCAGCCGCATGAGGGTCCTGCACCCGGAGGTCGGGGCGATCGAGTTCGACGCGGAGGCGCTGCTCACCCCGGCCGAAGATCAGCGGCTGGTCGTCTTCACGCCGCCGCCCGGGAGCCCCACCATCGAAGCCCTCGAACTCTTGCAGGTCATAGGGCCTGAGACCGCCCACCGGAGCCATGTCTGAGCCGCCAGAGGGACGTGGTCTCGGCGGCGCGGGCGGCGTGGAGGGGGTCGTCGGGGTCGGCGGCGCGCGGGTGTGCCGGCTTGGTGTCGAGCCGTCCGGTGACTTCCAGGCCGGACGTTTCGATCAGCGCGAGGAGGTCGTCGCGGGTGCGGAGCCCGAGGAGTTCGGCCAGGTCGGAGAGGATGAGCCAGCCCTCGCCGTCCGGTTCCAGATGGTCGGCGAGGCCGTTGAGGAAGCCGTTGAGCAGCCGGCCGCCCGGGTCGTAGACGGCGTGTTCGAGCGGTGAGCTGGGTTTCGCTGGTATCCAGGGCGGGTTGCAGACGATGAGCCCGGCGCGTCCTTCTGGAAACAGGTCGGCTTGGACGACGTCGACCCGGTTGGCCACGTTCAGGCGGTTGAGGTTCTCTTGGGCGCAGGCAAGCGCGCGCGGGTCGTGGTCTGTGGCGACGACTCGTTCCATACCGCGACGAGCCAGGACGGCCGCCAGGACACCCGTGCCCGTCCCGATGTCGAAGGCGCTTGTTGCCGCCGGTGGGAGTGGGGCCTCGGCGACCAGGTCCACGTATTCTCCTCTGACCGGCGAGAACACTCCGTAGTGTGGATGTATCCGGTCGTTGCCCAGCGCGGGAATGGGGACGCCCTTCTCACGCCATTCATGGGCGCCGATCAGCCCGAGCAGTTCACGCAAGGACGTGATGTAGGGCTGGTCGTCCGGCCCGTAGACCTGCGTGCAGGCGTCTTGGACGTCGGGGGCGCGGCGTAGCGGGATCACGTGTCCTGGGTCGAACGGTATGAGCAGCATGGCGAGGGTCCGCGCGCGCTGGGCACGTGCCTGGCGGTAGAGGTGGAACGCCTGCACCTGGGACGGTTCCGCCTTGCGCTGCCTGCGCCGCTGCCGCGCCGCCGTCGGGGGACGGTCGATACGCCGCGCCATCGCGTTGAGGAGCTGCCGCGCGTTCTGGAAGTCGCCGCGCCACAGCAGCGCGGTGCCTTCGCAGGCCAGCCGGTAGGCGTCGTCCGCGCGGGTCTCGTCGTCGGCGATCGTCACGCGGCGGGGCGGCGGGGCACCGCTCTCCGACCGCCAGCGGACGCGCTGGTCCCGGCCGTCCTCCCGCCAGGAGATCATCTCGTCCACGCGCCCACGGTATCGCCGGGGACGGGACGCCTGGACCTGCGAGGCCTCCGCCGGTACCCGCAAGCCTCCCGCTGGCGCCCGCAAGCTTCCGGCTGGCGCCCGCAAGCCCCTCAGCCGGTGCCCGCGGGGCCCCCGCTGGTGCCCGCGGACACCGGCTGGGCCCGTGAGGTCTCCGCCTGGGCCCCGTGAGGTCTCCGCATGGAACCGCGGGGCCTCGGCCCGGGAGGCTAGCCGCCGGATCTGACGGTGATGTCGCCGTTGTCGGTGGTCAGGTCGAGGCGGTGCGGGGCGGACGCGTCGTGGGGGATCCCGACCGTCCGGTCGCCGTTGTCGGCGCGCGCGGACACGCGGTAGCGGCCCGCCGGGACGGTCACGGTGACGCCGCCGTTGGACGTCACCGCGCGGATGTTCTGCGGCTTCGCCAGGGTGAGGGTGATCTTGCCGTTGTCGGTCCGGGCATCGACGCCGTCGCCCTTGAGGCCGCGCCCCTCGATCTTCCCGTTGTCCGTCTTCGCCTGTACGGACCCGGCGACGTCGTCCAGGTGGATGGAGCCCGAATCGGTCGACACGTTCACCGCGCCCACCCTCGTCAGCTTGATCGAGCCGCTGTCCGTGGCGCCGTCCACGGGGACGCGGCCAGGGAGGTCGATCGTGTAGCGCACCGAGCAGTTGTCGCCGCAGTCGCGGAGTCTCAGGACGCCGTTCTCGATGCGGTGCGTCTGTCCGGTCGGCTTGTCCCCGCGGTATTCGACCGTCCGGCGCAGGGACGCCTTGGATGCTCCGCCGCGCAACGTCACGCTGCCCGAATCGATGTTGTCGAGTTGTACCGCCTTGATTTCGCCGTTGAGTGCGGCGTCGTCGTCGAAGGTGGAAGCGAAGGCCATGCCGCACGCGCTGAGAGAGGTCGCGCCGACCGCGGCTAGGACGAGAACTGAAACCTGGCGACGCACGGATTCCTCCTGTTGACCCTTGGCCCGAATGCTGTCGAGCCTAGAAACGCGAGGGTCGAACAGCCTTCACGCCAGGGAGCGATGTTCGCTCTGGCTCCAGGTGCCTAGTGCCGGTTCCTGGCCTGCTACTGCCGGTGGTACGAGGGAGCGGTTCGTTCGCGGAGGGCGTGGACGGCGACGCCCTCCGCCGGCTCTGAACCGCCTAGGAGGGGACCTTGTCGAGGAACCCGTGGACGCGGTCGAAACGGCCGTCGGCGTCGAAGACCGCGACGTCGAAACCGACGACTATCGCTTCGCCTCCCTCGGGGCCCAGTTCCCAGGTGAAACGGGCCACGTTGTGGTGGGCGTCCACAGTGCCCGCGGGACGGAAGACCATGCCGGGGAACTGCTGCTGCGCCGCGCCGACGAACGCGTCGATCGCGTCGCGTCCCTCGGCGACGCCGAGCGGATCGACGTAGACGGGGCTGTCGGTCCACAGCTCGTCGATCGCGGCGCGGCGGGCGGCCGGGTCGGTCTCGTTCCAGATCGCGATGTAGTCCGTGACCCGCTGCTGAACGTCGCTCATTTCATGACTCCCATATGATCGGCCGGGTTCGTCCCGGCGACGGATCTCAGGCTGCCAAGACCCGTGCCGGAGATCGATTACCTGGGACGTCATGCACCAGGGCCGCTGCGGCGGCGGGCGCCGGTGCCAGCGGACGGTGATGTCGGAAACTCGCCAGTGGAATGCCCTGACCATCGGCGATGCTGGGGGCATGCACGAGGACGCGGAAAGGTGCGTACGGGCCGTCCAGGCCAAGGACGCCCGCTTTGACGGATGGTTCTTCACCGGGGTCGTCACCACCGGGATCTACTGCCGTCCGAGCTGCCCGGTCGTCGCCCCCAAGCCCGAGAACATGCGCTTCTACCCGAGCGCCGCCGCCGCGCAGCAGGCCGGATTCCGGGCCTGCAAGCGCTGCCGCCCCGACACCACCCCGGGCTCGCCGGAGTGGAACCATCGCGCGGACGCCGTCGCCCGCGCGATGCGGCTCATCGCCGATGGCGTGGTCGACCGCGAAGGTGTCCCCGGCCTCGCCCGGCGCCTCGGCTACAGCACACGCCAGATCGAACGCCAGCTCAACGCCGAATTGGGCGCGGGCCCACTCGCCCTGGCGCGGGCCCAGCGCGCTCAGACGGCACGGCTCCTCATCGAAACGACACTCCTCCCGATGGGTGATGTCGCGTTCGCCGCAGGGTTCGCCAGTATCCGGGCCTTCAACGAGACCGTCCGCGAGGTGTTCGCCCTAACGCCGACCGCCCTGCGCGACCGTGTCGCTAAGGGCCACCCGCCCGCCGGTTCTGGTGCGCTGTCACTGCGGCTGCCGTTCCGGGCGCCCCTCTGCCCGGACAACCTTTTCGGCCATCTCGCCGCCACCGCCGTCCCCGGCGTCGAGGAATGGCGGGACGGCGCGTACCGCCGCGCCATGCGGCTCCCCCACGGGCACGGCATCGCGACCCTCCGCCCCCAGCCGGACCACATCGCCTGCACGCTCACCCTCAGCGACCTGCGCGACCTCACCATCGCGATCAGCCGCTGCCGCTGGATGCTCGACCTCGACGCCGACCCCGTCGCCGTGGACGACCTGCTCCGCACCGACCCCGTCCTCGCGCCGCTCGTCGACAAGGCTCCCGGACGGCGCGTCCCGCGGACCGTGGACGCCCCCGAGTTCGCCGTGCGCGCCGTCCTGGGCCAGCAGGTCTCCACGGCCGCGGCCCGAACCCATGCGGGACGCCTGGTCACCGCCTACGGCGACCCCATAGCCGACCCTGGCGGGGGACTGACCCACCTCTTCCCGACCCCGTCCGCCTTGGCGAAACTCGATCCGGAAGCCCTCGCTTTCCCGAAAACGCGCCGCACCACGCTCATGACCCTTGTCGACGCGCTCGCAAGCGGCGAAATCGACCTCGGGGTAGGGAGCGACTGGGAGGAGGCCCGCGCGCGCTTGGCCGTCCTGCCCGGGTTCGGGCCGTGGACCATCGAGTCGATCGCGATGCGCGCCCTAGGGGACCCGGACGCGTTCATCCCCACCGACCTGGGAATCCGCGCCGCCGCCAAGACGCTCGACCTGCCCACGACACCCGCGGCCCTTACGCGACGTGCCGCGCAGTGGCGTCCGTGGCGCGCCTATGCCGTCCAATACCTATGGGCTACAGGCGACCACGCAATCAACCTGCTTCCTGCATCCTGAGCCCTAGAAGGAACCCGAAGGAACCCATATGGAATCGACGCACGTCATCCTGGACAGTCCTGTAGGCCCATTGACGTTGGTGGCTCTGGACGGCGCCCTGTCCGGCCTGTACATGGATCTGCAGCGGCATCGTCCATCCGAGGAAACGTTCGGTGCACCCGGCGATCCCGACACCGATCCCTTCGCGACCGCCGCCGAACAGCTCTCCGCCTACTTCGCCGGTGACCTGACCGAGTTCGACCTGCCGCTCAACCTCCAGGGCACCGAATTCCAGAAGCGCGTGTGGACGGTGCTCCAGGAGATCCCCTACGGCGAGACCACCACCTATGGGCAGCTCGCCGTCGAACTGGGTAAACCCTCAGCGTCCCGTGCCGTCGGCCTAGCCAACGGACGCAACCCGGTCAGCGTCATCGTCCCCTGCCATCGCGTCGTCGGGTCCACCGGCGACCTCACCGGCTACGGCGGCGGCCTCGACCGCAAGCGCTACCTCCTCGACTTCGAACGCAAGACCAAGATCACCGAGGACGCGTTGTTCTGAGACTGTCGGTGGCGGGGGATACCGTGCGTGACACGGCCGGAAGCGGCCCGTCCAGCAGTCGCGGAAAGGCAGGCGAAGGTGGAGTTCCGAGTCGACCGGCAGACGCTCGCCGACGCCGTGGCCTGGGCGGCCCGGACGCTGCCGGCCCGCCCCGCGCTCCCCGTCCTCGCGGGCATGCTCATCGAGGTCACCGAGCAGGGCGAGCTGACCCTGGCGGGGTTCGACTACGAGGTGTCCGCCCGCGCCAGGGAGGACGCCGGCGTCGCGGAGCCCGGCCGCGCCCTCGTCCCGGGACGGCTCCTGGCCGACATCGTCCGCAACCTCCCCCCGCACCCGGTGGAGGTCCACATGAAGGGCTCGGAGGTCGTCGTGCGCTGCGGCCCCGCCGAGTTCGGCCTGCTGACGCTCCCCGTCGAGGACTACCC
>NZ_SMJX01000411.1 GCF_004348535.1 Actinomadura sp. KC216 | reverse complement strand
GGGGTGTGGTCACGCGCTACATGATAACCGGCATTGTCATGTAGTCATGGGATCGCACGGATCGCTGGCGATCACGGGAGATCACGAGTCTGTATCGGTTCGTTCACGGCTTGTGACGACGCTGGGCCAGTACGCCCGCCTGCGCAGCAAGGACCGGGCCGCCGCGGCCGCCGCGCTCCTGGCGCTGCCCGCCGCCCATGCCGCACCGCCAACGCTCCTCGCCGAGGCCCGCGCCGAGCTGGACGGCGGCGGGCAGGTCAGTGGAAGGTGATGTGGATGTCGACGTGCCGGGGCAGCACGTCGACGAGAAGCCACACGACGAGCCCGCCGACGATCGCGTAGAAAAGGGTGCCGAGTTTCGAGGCCGGGTTCGGCCAGGACGACCAGCGCCGCAACGGCGGGCTCATGCCGACTCCTTCCGCAGCTCTGACCGAATAACGAGCACCAAGCGGGGGAGTCCGAGGATTGCGCTGATGAGCCACCGTGCCCGTGACCACCGCGTGGGGAGATCGAGCAGGTACGCCTGCTGTTCCTCCAACCAGTCGGCCCGTTCACAAGTCGGGATGAACCGGCTTGCGTAACACAAGGATCGTCTCGACCGAGAGTTGTTAGCGGCGGCAGGGGCGTAGTCCTCGACGGGGTTCCACGTCCCAGTCTTGTCGTCCCATAGCCTCAACCCGAAATCAGCGACGCTGCCGCCGTCGGAATTGAGAAGCTCCAGAAACGGCTCGGTCTGACCTGTCCCGCAAGTCGACACGCTCACAAGGATCGGGATAGCCCCCAGCCGCTGGAGCTCACTCTCTCCGATCAGCGACCACTCAATCCCATCGTGGGCTTCCATCAGACGTCTCCCCCATCCGGTGCCGGGCGAGTGAATCCAAGCGGTTTGGAAGCTCCAGCGCTGATCTTTGCGAGTTCGATTGCGGCTAGTTCGGCGCCCTTGCTGGTGAGCTTGTAGAAGCGGCGTCGGGGTCGCCCGGCCTGCTCAGAGATGTCGTCGGACTCCCAGTACCGTTCGATCCATCCGGCCTTCCTCAGCCGCTCCAGCAGTGGGAAGAGGGTGCCGTTGGGCAGGCCGCTGCGGCGGGTGAGCTCCAGCCCGTAGAGGCCGTGCTGGAGGACAGCGGGATCTCGTTCTCCGTCGTTGAGGCGACCGAGGAGGATGCGCAGCACCGTCTGAGTGTGCTCGGTCATCCGGGGTTCCTTCATGGCCAGCAATCTATCTAGGTAGACGGAATTTGTCTACTTAGGTAGAGAGATGTGCTTCAGGCCCTGCGTTGGCGGGCCGGGACGTTAGGTCACCTGGCCTCCTACGGTGCCCCGCAGGCCAATCCCAGCACGGGGACCGAGGGGGCGCGGCACCATGGACGGCACGGCGGTACGGCTGGAGCGCAAGCGCGCGAGCATCGGTGCGGTGCTGGAGTGGAAGGACTCCGCTGCGACGCCATCTCCCGGCGGCGCGGTGCTCGATGGCCCTTCGGGCGTGGTAGTGGCGCTGGTGTCGGCCACTGGCGTGGTCGACGACGACGGCGACATCATCGAGCCGGGCGCCTACACCAAGACGCTCGCGCGGCGGCGCCCGAAGATCGTGTGGCATCACGATCTGAAGACCCCGGTCGGGCGGACCTTGGAGATCGAGGAGCTGCTGCCGGGCGACCCGCGGCTGCCGAAGACGACCCGCGACGGTCACGCATGGCCGGCGGAAGCGGGCGCGCTGATCGTCACCAAGCAGTACAACCTGCGGACCAAGCGGGGCCGCGAAACCTACGAGGACGTGCTGTTCTACTCCGAAAGCGGCGAGCAGGAGTACTCCATCGGGTACGCCGTGCCGCCCGGCATGTCCAGGCGCGGCCGCGACGGCGTCCGGCGAATCAAGGAAGTCGACCTGTACGAGATCAGCCCCGTGTTGTTCGGCGCGAACGGCCTCTCGGGGACCCTGGCGGTGAAGAACGCCACCCCCGGCGGCGATCACGACTCCAGCGGCGATCCTGGCGGGTGGCTCGACGAGACGGAGGGCCCTGCGCAGGACCCGGCGGTGCCGCACGCGTTCATGCCCGCGCCCAGCGCGGCGACCAGCGCGCTCCCGGCGGTGTGCGTGGTGTGCCGCCAACCGGCGAACGCCCTCATCCACGCCGCCGCGGACGACGGCCGCGAGATGGAACGCAAGTGCTTCAACGGCGACGGCGGCCTGGGCGCGTCGATCCACCCGGCCGGGTCATGGGAAGAACGCCGCGACATGCTCCGCGACGCTCTGCATAACTTCCTCACCGACCCCGACCCCGACCCCGTCGACGCGCCGCCCGCAGCGGCCGGGGGGCCGGCCGGGCAGGGGGCGGTGACCTACCCGCTGGACGACACCGACCAGGGAACCGACGCTCCCCGCTGGGTGAGCGTGGAAATCAACGGCACGTGGCCTGACCGTGTCATCGCCACCCGCTACGGCATCAACCCCACCGGGGCCGCGCCGCTGGTGGAGTCCTACGAGATCCCCTACGAGATCATCGACGACACCGGGGAGATCGAGCTCGGCGAGCCGGAACCGGTGAAGCTGACGATCACGCCGATCCCTACCGACCTGCCCGGCCTGGAGGACCCGGACGAGGACGGCGAGATGGTGTCGCCGCTGCCGGGCATGCTGGAGGAGGCGGCCGCGACCGCGAAGGCGCTGTACGGGCTCACGCCCGACCTGGAGACCAAAGCCGGTCGTGTGCTGTCCGGGCTGAACGCGCGGCGTCTCCGCGCGGCCGTGGAGCAGCTCATCGCGGTGCTGTACGCCGCCGGTGTCCCCATCACCCGGCCGGTTGATGACGACGCGCGGGTGGATGACCCCGACGTCGACGACGAGGTCGACGCTGCTGGCGCGGACCTGGCGATGGCGGTCGCGGGCGACCAGGTGTCCACGGCGCCGTCGGCGCGGACGCACCGCAAGCAGCTCCTCGACCCGGCCGCGTACGCGGCGAGTCTGCGCACGTTCCTGGACGTCCACTCGTGACGCGGCTACCGGGCGGTGCCGGTCCAGGTGATCGGGTCGACCGGTTGCGGCGGCGCCGGGGTGATCTCCGGGGTGAGTTCCACGACGATGCCGGTGAGGGACGGGGCGACCAGGCCGGAGGAGATGAGGCGGGTCTTGCCCGGCAGCAGTGGCCCGTCCCCGAGGGTCTCGGTGCCGGCGGTGCCGGGCTCGTCCATCATGATCCCGGCCGCTTCGGTGTCGTTCGGGTCGGTCGTCACTGAGTGAGTGGATCCGGTCAGCTTCACCGGCTGGCCGGTGCCGTTGTGGATCTTGTAGGTCGCGGTGAACCCGCGCCAGGACGCCGGCTTGTCGATCGACGTCGGGTCCAGGCTGGTCTTGGACGCCGCCTTCAGCGCGACGAGCTGGATCTTCAGCCCCGCAACCTCGACGGTCTCCCCCACCTTCTTGGGCGGTGCGAGGGTCGGGGCCGGTTCGGCGCCCTCGGTGTAGTCGTCGTTCGGGGCCGTCGACGCGGGCCCTGATGGTCCGGCCGCGGCCGGGTCGCCGCTGTCTCCGCAGCCTGCGGTGATCAACGTTATGGACAGAGCCGCGGCCGCGGTGACGCGCAGGCCGGTGGACGACTTCACACCTATCCCCTCCCCGGGATGGGCCGCGAGCCCGAGCAGGGGTTCCCCGGGCACGGTCGGGGCGGGACGCGGTGATCAACGCCGGAGCGTACGACCTGGACACCCCTTACCGGGGTCAATGGCCGTTTACGGCCGGTTCGCGGGGGTGCGTCACCGACGCGACGTTAACCATGCCGGTCCTCTACCTTCCGCAGGAGTTGTGTCGTCCCGGTGCTGACCGGGCGAGCGACGAGTCCAGTCGTACACCCAAGCGGCCCGCGCCCACGTGAGCGCGCCGCGCACCGGTCCGCGCCGTCGAGCGCCCGGGGCCGCACATCTGTTTCGGGGGAGCCACCAGGCCCGCCACGAGCATGAAGGAACTCCGCGCCGCGCTGGAGACCAAGTTCGCGCAGATCGAGCAGGTCTCCAATAGGTTCAAGGACGAGACCGGCAAGGGCCATTTCGTCATCTCCACCGGCTGGCACAAGTCCTACACCGCGGCGATCAGTGAGGCCGAGCTGATCAAGGCCGCGATCATCACGGAAGAGAAGGCCGCAGGGCTCCACGAGTTCTTGAACGCCTGAAGTCAGCTCATCCGCGCGGACCTGTCCAGCGCGGACCTGGAGGGCGCGAAATTGCAGCACATCAGGGGAAGTCAGCGGAGAAGGTGCGCCGCGCGACCAGTAGCGACTCGCTCGCGAGGGTGGGGCCGAGATGCCGCAAGTGTGAGCGCGGGAGCATTTTCTGGACGTCGGTCTCTGGGCGGTATCGCCGCAGGTCGTTGGTGTGTACAGGAAAGTACACCTTTCCGGACGAGGCTCCTACCTGACCGCCTCCAGGTTCCCCCGTACCGCCTCGGTGAGGGGATGGTCCTCTCCCAGCACCCGCTGGCAGTCGGCCAGGGTCGCCTCCAGCAGCGGGATCGCCCGTCTCAGATCACCCGCAGACCCATAGGCGGCGGCCAGGTTGTTGCGGGAAGCCAGGGCGTCAGGGTGGTCGCCGCCCAGCACCCGCTCCCGATCGGCCAATGTCGCCTCACACAGCGGGATCGCCCGACCCAAATCACCCGCCGCCTCATAGGCGGTGGCCAGGTTGTTGCGGGAAGCCAGGGTTTGGGGGTGGTCGCCGCCCAGCACCCGCTCCCGATCGGCCAACGTCGCTTCATACAGCGGGATCGCCCGACCCAAATCACCCGCCGACTCATAGGCGTAGGCCAGGTTGTTGCGGGAAGCCAGGGCGTCAGGGTGGTCGCCGCCCAGCACCCGCTCCCGATCGGCGAGCGTCGCCTCGTGTAACGAGATCGCCCGTCTCAGATCACCCGCCGACTCATAGGCGTTGGCCAGGTTGTTGCGGGAAGCCAGGGTGTCGGGGTGGTCGCCGCCCAGCACCCGCTCCCGATCGGCGAGCGTCGCCTCATACAGCGGGATCGCCCGACCCAAATCACCCGCCAGTTCACAGGCGCTGGCCAGGTTGTTGCGGGAAGCCAGGGTGTCGGAGTGGACGCGGCCCAGCACCCGCTCCCGATCGGCGAGCGTTGCCTCGTGTAACGAGATCGCCCGTCTCAGATCACCCGCCGACTCATAGGCGTTGGCCAGGTTGTTGCGGGAAGCCAGGGTTTGGGGGTGGTCCTCTCCCAGCACCTGTTGGCAGCCAGTCAGGGTCTGTTCCAGCAGCGGGATCGCCTGCCCCAGGTCACCCGCCGCCTGGTAGGCGCTGGCCAGGTTGTTGCGGGAGGTCAGGGTGTTGGGGCGGTCGCCGCCGTAGAGTCGCTGGTTGGTGGCGTGGGCACGTTCGTAGTAGGCGATGGCGCGGGCGATGGCGCCTTGCTCGCGCAGGAACCCGGCGGCGCGGTCCAGCAGGTGACTGGTTGCGGCGGTGTCGGTGGTTGTGTCGGTGCGTTCCGCCAGGGCATCGATGTGCGGCAGCAGGGCACGCCAGGCCGGCCTGGCTGCCGGGTCGCCGACGTCGGCGGGGCGTGCGTGGTGGAGCAGGGTGGTGGCCTCCTGGCGAGCGTTGTCGATGTCGCCGGGTTGGCGGTGCGGGTCGCCGCCCTCATCGACGGCACGCGGGTCGGGGGTGCGGGCAACGGCTTGGACGAGGCGGTGCACAGTGATGGCGTCGGTATCCAGGGTGATCATGTTGTAGGCGGCCAGGTCTCCCAGCGCCGTGACCACCTCGGCCGGGTCGGCGACCGGGTCCAGCAGGGTGCGGGGGATGGCTTCGGGCGCCCACCACGCCATGATCCGCAACAGGGCCCCGGCCAGCGGGGTGCCCTGGGTGAGGGTGTCCAGGGTGATGCGCCAGATCCGGGCGATGCTGCGTTCGGCGTCGCTGCCGCGGACGGCCCGGTCGTACATCACCGCCGGGTTGTGCCGAAGGAGTTCCAGGTAGGCCGCCGGTGTCAGCCGGGATTGGTGCAGGAAGCCCGCGGCCTGCTCGATTGCCAGCGGCAGATACCCCAGTTCCCGGCATAACGCGGCGGCATCAGCCATCTCAACGTTGGCGGCGCCGGTGGCGCTGCCGGTGATGCCGGCCAACAGCTCAGTAGCCTGCTGCTCGGTCAACACGTCCAGGCGGATCACGCGAGCCCCCAGCCGGTGCCATCCCTCGGCCAGCCGGCTGGTCACGATCACCCGGCCGGGCAGGTCCCGGTTCAGTAGCGGCGCCACGTGGGCGGGGTCGGTGACGTTGTCCAGCACCAGGATCCACCGCTGGTGGGTGCGCAGCCACGCGACCGCGTGCGCGATCCCGGTCTCCAGCGGCTGCCCGGCCAGCCCCGGCTCCAGTGCCACCGCCAGCGCGTGCAGGCCGGCCTCCAGGGCCGCGGGGGTGTCGGCCGTGATCCACCACGCCACGTCATGGCCACGCAGATGGGTGCGGGCCCAGTACGCCGCCAGGGTCGACTTGCCGACCCCGCCCAGCCCGTGCACCGCCTGCACCACCACCCCGCCC
>NZ_SMJX01000410.1 GCF_004348535.1 Actinomadura sp. KC216 | reverse complement strand
GAGTACCCCTGGGTGAAGCGGACGCCCTCGCGTGCCAGCCGGTCCAGGTGGGGCGTCCTGATGTGCGGTGACCCGTAGCTGCCCAGATCGGCCCAGCCCAGGTCGTCGCCGAGGACGACCAGGATGTTGGGCCGGGCGGGCCGCCCGCGGCCGGGGTCGGCCCGGAACTCCCGTTCGGCCGGCCGCGCCGACGCGGCGCCGCCCGGCAGCGCCGCGCCCGCCGCGGCCCCGGCCGCCACGGCCCCCGCCGCCGCGAACTCCCTCCTGCTCAGACCCATGCCAAGCTCCCTCCCCTTAATCGATTATTCAGACTGGAAAAACATGAAACGGGCAGCACGATGCACGGCGACGGCGGCGTGCCGGCCGTTCGGGAGTGTCAGGCGAGGGCCCAGCGGATCTGCGTGCGGACGCCCGGGTCCGGATCGTCCAGCGCCTCGGTGAGCGCGGCGAGGACCTCCGGCCGGTCCGCCGCCCACTGCTCCAGCGACCGGACCGCCGCGCGCCGGACGTCCACCGTCCGGTCGCGCAGGGCCCTGATCAGCGGCGGGACGGCGCCGTCCGGGTCGCCCTGCGCCAGCGCGACGGCGGCGGTCCGGCGCACCTGCCGGCTCGGGTCGTCGAGGAGGGCGGCCACGACGCGCAGCTCCAGGTCCTCCGGGACGCCCAGCGCGGCGGCGGCGTCCAGCGCGGCCATGCGGACGACCGGGTCGTGGTCGGTGAGCAGGCGCGCCAGGGCGGGCAGCCCCTCGGGCCGCGCGATCCGCGCGAGCCCCTGGGCGACGGCCGCCCGGACCTCGCGGGCCGGGTCGGCGGCGGCCTCGGCCACCCGCCCGACCGCGTGCAGCGCGACGAGGCCGAGCACGGCCTGGACACGGACATGGGCCTCGCCGTGGTGCAGGCCGTGGGCATACTGGTCGGCCGCCGCCTCCCGCAGGCCGGTGAGCAGCTCGGCGGCGATCTCGCGGACGAACGGTTCGCGCCCGCGGGCGGCGGCCAGCCTCAGCGCCGCGACGCCGCCGTCGGCGAGGTAGAGCACGGGCAGATCGCGCAGGGCACCGGCCGCGCTGCGGCGGACGTTCTCGTGCTCGTCGGCCAGCGCCCAGGCCAGCGTGTCGCCGGCGCGGTGCGGAGCGCGGCCGGCGCGGGCACTCTTGATCATGGCCGCGAGGGCGGCGTCGCGCACCTCGGGCTCGGGGTCGCGCAGGTAGACCTCGACGTCGTCGAAGCTGATGTCGTCGAGAAGGCGCAGGTCGATGGAGCGATCGTTGATCGGCATGAGGGGGCCTCCGATCAGCTGCCAGAGCCGGTACGGGCCGCTCGCCCGGCGGGCAGGCCCGTGACCGGCAGGCCCGCGGCGCGCCAGGCGTGGAAACCGCCCGCCACGTCGGTCGCGTGCACCAGGCCCAGGTCCTGCAGCGCGGCGGCGGCGAGGCTGGAGGTGTAGCCCTCCGAGCACAGGACGATCACGCGCACGTCGTGCCCGGTGGCCTGCGGGATGCGCGCGCCGGACGCGGGGTCGAGCCGCCACTCCAGGACGTTGCGCTCGATCACGAGCGCGCCCGGCACCTCGCCCTCGTCCGCGCGCTGGGCGGCCGGGCGGATGTCGACCAGCAAGGCGCCTTCCCGCCACCGGTCGTACGCCGCCTCGGGGCTCAGCCGCTGGAGCCGGGCGCGGGCGTCGGCCAGGACCTCGTCGATCGTGCGGGGCGGCCGTGCGTCCGGTGCGCGGGTTTCGAGGACGCGGGTCACCATTGCCCGGCCTCCTCGGTGGCGAGCCGCACCAGCCGGTCGCCGACGAGGTCGTACCGGTTCATGGTCGACAGCGGCGGCGAGTAGACGTGCACGCTCACCGCGGGCGCGGCCGAGACGTTGCGCACCTCGTGGATGTACTCGGAGCCGAACGCGCGGGCGCGGCCGGGCGTGACCTCCCGCGCGCCGCTCAGGTCCCGCTCCTCCAGGCTGCCGAGCGCGACGGCGAACGCTCCCCGCGACCCGCCGTGGTCGTGCAGGCCGGTGGTCTGGCCGGGCAGCCAGCTGATCAGCCAGATCTCCTGCCCGGTGTCGCGATGCAGGCGCTCGTACCAGCGGCCGCGCGGGTCCAGCCGGACCCGCGGCAGCCACTCCTCGCTGCGTCCGGCCAGGTCGGCGGCGGTGGCGCCGAGGTCGGCGGCGGTGGCACCAGGGCCGGCGGCCAGGCCGGACACCCGCGACGCGGTCGTGCTGATGGTCATGTGATTCGTTCCTCGGTCTCTGGTCGGTCATGTGCCGTCGGTCGTCGCTCGCCCAGGGGTCGGGCGTTCAGACGAGGCGACACAGCGCGGCGGCGAGGCGTCCGAGATCGACGTGCCGCCGGGACCAGAGCGGGGCCCGGGAACTCATGGGATCATGATGGCAGAAATTCCCTACTTAATCAATCTGAATTATTGGTTGTGGTGCCGGGGCCGGGTCCGCCAGGGCCCGGACGTGGGCGGGCAGGCGGCCGTTGGTGAGGTCGTCCAGGGTGGTCTCGTCCAGGACGCGGCGAAGGGCGGTGTCCGCGGCGCGCCAGAGCTGCTCCAGGTGCGCGGCGGCGACCGACGCCGGGCGCCCTTCGGGCGGATGCGGGCCGTCCTCGGCGGGGGCGAAGGTGGTGTCCATGGCCCGCACCACCTCCCCGGCCGTGATCTGCGACGCGGGCCGCGCCAGCCGGTACCCGCCGTCATGGCCCCGCTGGCTGACCACGAGCCGGGACCGCCGCAGCTCCCCGAGAATGGTCTGCAGGAAGGTGAACGGCATCTGCTCGGCCTCGGCCAGCGCGGGCGCGCTGATCGGCTCCGGCCCCGCGGCCGCCATGGCCAGCAGGGCGCGCATCGCGTAATTGGTGCGGGCGGTGACGTACAACGCGCTGCTCCCCGGTCCCAGGCCGCATCAGCTCGCTGGAACCGTGGCGGCCTGGACGGACGGCCGGACATGCACCTCGGCACCGGCCTTGGCGGACAGCCGCCCGGCAGACTCCCGCGTCATCTGCGCCCATGCCGGATACTCCTTCACCGGCTCCGCCGCCTCCCCCGGTCCGCCCGGTTCTCGCACCTGGAACTCCACCCGGGTCTCGAACCCGAGGCGGACCACCCGCGTGATCACCGCGGGTCGCGTGCCCGGCCCGGGCTCGCTGGAGATCACGACGTCGTGCGGGCGCAGCAGCCGCCCGCCGATCTCGGTGACCGGACCGAGGAACCGCATCACGAACGGGCTCGCCGGGTTGTCATAGATGTCGGCGGGCGCCCCGGCCTGCTGGACGACGCCGTCCGCCAGCACCACGATCGTGTCGGCGACCTCGATCGCCTCCTCCTGGTCGTGCGTGACGAAGACGGTCGTGACGTGCACCTCGTCGTGCAGGCGGCGCAGCCATGTGCGCAGCTCCTTGCGGACCTGGGCGTCCAGGGCGCCGAACGGCTCGTCCAGCAGCAGCACATCGGGGTTCACCGCCAGCGCCCTGGCGAGGGCCATGCGCTGGCGCTGCCCGCCCGACAGCTGGGCCGGATACCGGGCGGCGAACTGGTCGAGATGGACGAGCTCCAGCAGCTCCTCCACCCGCTTCTTGATCTCCGCCTTCGGACGCTTCCGGATCTTCAGCCCGAAGGCCACGTTCTCGAAGACCGTCAGGTGCTTGAACGCCGCGTAGTGCTGGAACACGAACCCGACGCCGCGCCGCTGCGGCGGCAGCCGGGTCGCGTCCTTGCCGGAGATCACCACCTGGCCCGAGTCGGGTCGCTCCAGCCCCGCGATCACGCGCAGCAGGGTCGACTTTCCGCCGCCGCTCGGGCCGAGCAGCGCGGTCAGCGAGCCGGACGCCACGTCCACCGACACGTCCTTCAGGACGGCCGCCTCGCCGAACGACTTGTTCACATCTCGGATCTCGATCGCCATCAGGAGCCGTCCTTCGGTCGCAGGAGCTTGGTCGCCAGGAGGCTGGCGACCGCGATGACCGCCAGCGCGAGCGCGGCGGCGTAGGACGCCTGCACGTCGAAGTTCTCGAAGCGCTCCTCGACGAACAGCGTCAGGGTCTGGGTCTGGTCGACCGTCCGGCCGGAGACGACGGCCACGGCACCGTACTCACCCAGCGCGCGGGCGAGGGAGAGGACGATGCCGTAGCCGAGCGCCGCCCGGATGCTGGGCAGGGTGATGCGCCGGAACGTCTGCCACCCGCCCGCGCCGAGCGTCTGCGCGGCCTGCTCCTGCTCGTCGCCCATCTCCTCCAGGACGGGCACGATCGCGCGGACCACGAGCGGCAGGCAGACGAACACCGTCGCGAGCACCATCCCCGGCGTGGAGAAGATGATCTGGATGCCGCGGCTCTCCAGGAACCCGCCCGCCGGGCTGAACGCGCCGTACACCAGGATCAGCGCGAGCCCGACGACGACCGGGGACACCGCGAGCGGCAGGTCGATCAGCGCGCTGAGCAGGCGCTTGCCCGGGAACTCGTGCCGGACGAGCAGCAGCGCCGCCAGCACCCCGAACAGCGTGTTCAGCACGACGGACCAGCCCGCGACGATGAGCGTCACCTGGAAGGCGTGCAGCGCCGAATGCGTGGTGAGCGCGTCGATGAACGGGCCGGGGCCGTCCCCGAACGTCCGCCAGCCGATCAGCCCGACCGGCAGGATCAGCAGGAACAGCAGGTAGGTCAGGACGATCAGGCGCAGCGCGTGCTTAGCCACGGCGGGCCCCCCAACGGCGCAGCAGGTCGATCGACAGCAGGACCAGCAGTGACAGCACGAGCAGCGCGGTGGACGTCGCCGCCGCGGCGGCGGTGTTGTCGCTCTCGATCTGCCCGAAGATGTGCACGGCCGCGACCTGCGTCTTGAACGGGACGTTCCCGGAGATCAGCACCGTCGAGCCGAACTCGGCGACGGCGCGGGTGAAGGCCAGCGCGGTGCCCGCGAGCATGGCCGGGACGAGGTTCGGCAGGATGATCCGCCGGAAGATCGTCCAGTTGCCGGCGCCGAGCGACGCCGCGGCCTGCTCCATCTCCCGGTCGAACTCCAGCAAGACGGGCTGGACGGTGCGGACCACGAACGGCAGCGTCACGAACAGCAGCGCCACGACGACGCCCGTCCGGGTGTACGCCAGCGAGACGCCGAGCGGGCTGTCGGTGCCGTACAGCGTCAGCAGGACCAGGCCCGCCACGATCGTGGGCAGCGCGAACGGGAGGTCGATCAGCAGGTCGAGCAGGCCCTTGCCGGGGAAGGAGTCGCGGACGAGCACCCAGGCGATCAGCGTGCCCATGACCAGGTTGATCAGCGCCACCACCAGGGAGGCGATGACGGTCAGCTTCAGCGCGGCCCAGGCGTCGGGGGTGGTGATCGCGTCCCAGAACCCGCCGGGGCCCTGCGAGGCGCCCTTCCAGATGACGGCGGCCAGCGGGATCAGGACCACCGCGCTCAGGAAGATGGTCGCGGTGCCGACCCCGATCGCGGTGCCGCCGCGCCCGCCGGCCGGCCCGGCGAGCCGGACGGCCCGGCCCTTGCCTCCCGGCGGGGAGGCGGGGCCGGACGTCTCGACGCGTTCGTCCAGGGTGGCGGTCGAACTCTTCGTCGTCTCGCTCATCGGATGGAGACCTAGCCCTCCACCGAGACGCCGATGCCCTTTTCGACATCGGCCATGATGCTGCCCTTGGGGTCGAAGAACTCGGCCGACACGGTCTTCCAGCCGCCCAGGTCGTTGATGGTGAACAGCCCGGCGGGCTTGGGGAACTTCTCGGCGCCGGGGACGCCGTCCACCACGGGCCGGTAGCCGTTCTTGACGAAGATCTCCTGCGCCTTCTTGCCGTACAGGAACTTCAGGAAGGCGCGGGCCTCGGCGGGGTGCTCGCTCTTCTTCGTCACCGCGACCGGGTTCTCGATCAGGATCGTGGAGTCCGGGACGGTGTAGTCGAGCGGCTGGTTGCTCTGCTTGGCGAAGATGGCCTCGTTCTCGTACGCGAGCAGCACGTCGCCCTTGCCGCCCGCGAACGTCTGCAGCGACTTGCGGGCACTGGAGTCCTGGACGGGGACGTTCTTGAACAGCGCGTGCAGGTACGCGCTACCGGCCGCCTTGTCGGTGCCCTTGTTCGCCTTGGCGCCGTAGCCCGCGAGCACGTTCCAGCGCGCCCCGCCGGACGTGAACGGGTTGGGCGTGATGACCTCGATGCCCGGCTTGACGAGGTCGTCCCAGGACTTGACGTTCTTGGGGTTGCCCTTGCGGGTCGCCAGGACGACGACCGAGTCGGTGACCATGCCCTTCTCGGGGCCGGTGTTCCAGTCGCCGGCGACGAGGCCGGCGTCAACGAGCCGCGTCATGTCCGGCTCCAGGGACAGCGCGACGACGTCGGCCTTGAGCCCGGACGCCACCGCCCGGCTCTGCTCGCCGGACGAGCCGTAGGACTTGGTGAACTGGACCTTCTTGCCCTCGGGCGTCTTCTGGTACTCCTTGATGATCGCGTCGTAGGCCGCCTGCGGCGTGGAGTAGGCCACCAGCGACAGCCGGACCTTCCCGCCCCCGGCGCCCGCCGATCCGC
>NZ_SMJX01000040.1 GCF_004348535.1 Actinomadura sp. KC216 | reverse complement strand
CACCACCCCCGCCTCGGCCAGCACCCGCAGATGGTGCGCCACGAGATTCGACGGGGCACCCAGGCCGGCGCCCAGTTCCCCGGGCGAGGCATCTCCCAGCAGCAGTGCGTCCACGATCGCCAACCGGGCGGGCTCACCAAGCGCGGCGTGGACGGCAGCCCGCCGGTCCAACTCCTTCACCTCAACCATGATTGAGTCAATCCTCATTGAGGTAGTGCATCGAAGTCAAGACCCTGATGACCGGGCAGCCTGAAGCCCGTCCCGGCCACCTCGGTCATGCAGCGTGGTCAGTGCGCTGGACGTTGCGTCCGCGTGAGCTTGGGCGGCGGTGCGGGCGATGGAGGCGTGCCGGGCGGCGTCGGCGGCTTCCTGAGCCACCACAGCATGCAGTCGGCAAGCGCCTGTACGGCGGCGTCCCAGCGGTCCCAGGGCGGTGATCGTCCGAGCGGCGCCCGGGCAGGTGATCGCAGTGATTCGCGGAGATGGCGACGACAGCTCGGCGACAACCGAGCGAACACGGGGGACGAACCCGGGACGGAATCCGGGATCTTGGCAGTGGTAAAGCCGCAGGTCGGATGAGGGCGCGCCCGGCAGGATCCGAACCCGTGACCGTCGGATTAAGAAGTCGGCTACCAGCCCTGTCGGCGCGTTATTACAGGTGCCGAAGCCCGTCAGTCTGTCCCGTTCTGTATAGCCAACAGCGGCCGGCGCTGTCCCTTTCGTACCGCTGGCTACCAGAGCGTTCCGCAACATTCGAGCAAACAACGAGCGAACACGATCCAACGCTGCGCAGGTTCGAACTCGGCCAGGGGCATGCAGAACATGGGAACAAGCTCGACCAGGCTTCTCATCGTTGAGGAGCGGTTCTCCCTACCTCGTACGCCGCGGGGGAGGGGAGCGGCCGTGGCTGAAGCGATCGCGCGATCCGGTGGGCTACCACCATCAGCGTCATCGTGCTGGCCGGGATCGCGGCCGTGCTGTAGTACAAGCACATGTACCTGCTGGTCCGCCTGTACGGCGAGACCTCGTGGACGGCGGCGCTGTTGCCGGTGTCGTTGGATGGGATCATCGCGGTCCCTTCCATGACGTTGCTGCGCGACTCCCGGCAGGGGCGTAGCGGCTTTCTGCCGTGGGCGCTTCTGGTGACCGTAGCGCCGCTGGGCCGAACGCCGAGATTGATACGGCGACCGCAGAGAGCGTTCATGTCGGCTCAAAGGCGACTCATCGGGCGCGCCAAGGAGTCACACACCATGCCACCCGCCGCGATGGCGCCCTCGACTGCGTCTAGGAGGAGTCTCGGTGCCAGGGGCGAAAGCTCAGAGGAGGTCCGCAGGGATCGTGCCTTCGAACTCATACATTCCTCAGAGGAGATCCATACCGCTGATGCGGCTACCGAGGTCGATCTTCTCGGGTTTGACTTCTTGGTGGACACCCTTTTTGTGCGCTGACCGAACCGCGGCTACTTCCGCCGACCGTGGGCCTGATGGGCGATTGGGGCTCGGGCAAGAGCAGCCTGATGAAGATCACTCGGCAGGAGTTGCTGAAGACCCGGGACGATGAAGATGAGGAGTCGCCGCCACGGTACCTGTGTGTCCCGTTCAACCCATGGCAGTACGAGGACTTCGATGACGTCAAGGTCGCGCTGATGATCGCCGAGCAGCCCGGCAGTGGGGGGCGGTGTACCGGTTCTGTAGTGCGGCGTGCCGGGCCCGGCATCGGCGATGGGGTGGCGGAGCCGGCCCGGGGACGTCTCCGGAGAAGGTCGCATGGGCGAAGACGGTGGCGTGGAGATGGTCGGCCAGCGCGGTACTGGCCCGGGTGTGCGAGTGGCGCGATGGAGGCGGTCTCGGTGGGCCGACCGCACGTCCTCAAGCTGGCGGGACGTCGATCTCGACCGGGTCGACCTCGGTGGGACGGGTCTTGGACCGGTGCCCGTTGCACGAACCCCCTTGACTTAATTAAGTCGCGCATTGCTTAATTGAGTCATGGGTTTCAGGATGACGACACCGACTCGCGCCGCGTTGCGGGTGCTGCTCATGGACCCGACCCGCAGGTGGTCTGCGGCGGAGATATGCGAGCGAGCCGAGTTGGCTCGCGGTTCGATCCATGCGCTGCTGGCCCGTCTGGAGGCACAAGGGCTGCTGGGTTCCGAGTTGGAGGACATCGATGAGTCGGCCGAGGGCCGACGGGCGCGCCGCCTCTACTGGTTCACCCCGGGCGGCGCTCAGGACGCCGCCGTCCTGCTCGCGGAGTACGACGCGCGGCTGGGCCGCAGGCGTCACGCGGCACCGTCGACCAGCCCGGCCTTGGAGACTCCGTGAAGGGGCGGGGACTGGCGAGTCTCCTGTGTCAGGACCTCGCTGAGTCGGTGATCGAGCGGGCCGTCGACAGGACCGCGGTCCCTGCCCTGCTCCGCCGGGAGTACGGCGGGGAATGGCGAGACGAGATCGCCGAGCTCCGCGGAGACCGAGCGCTACTGTGCGCCGCGCGTTTCGTCAGGGATCTGCCTGCTCTCACGCAAGCGGTGCGTGAGATTCACGCCGGAGACCCGCTAGCGGTCCTGCCGAACGGCAACGTCACTTCGCGCCGGCCTTCTCACCCTTCGGGGGCTCCAGCCGCGGCGCCGGCCAGGCGCACGCCGGGCGTCAGGGTACCGCTCGCCGCGGCACCGGTCGTCGGGGCGGCCGAAAGCCACGGGCAGGGCAGTTCCCAAGAGCCGCTGGAGCCGGTCATTGCCTCTTGGCCGCCGCTGTCCGAGGTGCTGGGCTGGTTGATGGACCATCCTGCTGTCAGCGGCCTGCTCGTTTCGTCCCTGGCCTTAGCCGTCTGGAGGGCCGCTGCCGGTGTCCGGCGGCGCGTGATGCGTTGGGCAAGCATCGGCTGGCTCGCGCATGCCTACGGGTCCACGGGCACCTCTCTCCTTCTTCCCTCTCGTTCGCTGCCCGCCCTCGCAGTGCTCGCCGTCCGGGGTTGGCGATTCTCCCGGTTCATGGCACCCCTTGAGGCCCAAGGATGGACGCTGGCGCCGGCAGCGGCCGACGGCGAAGGCGTTCGCCGGGTGCAGTGGCGAGACACCCACTACGCATTGCGGCCCTACGAAGGGAGCCTCTCGTGAACGAGGTCGAACCCCGGGAAGGGATCTTCATCTCCCGGCGGGCTCTGCTTGCCTTGGGCAGCGTTGGGACGGGGCTGTTCGTCGCGGGCCTTGTGTTGGCGTTCCCCCGACTCGGCGTACCGATCGGCGCGGGACTGGCCGCCGCTGGCCTGGTCCTCACCGCCCTCATGTCGCTGTGGCAGAAATCGGCTCGATGAACGGGAGGCCGAGGGCATCGCCGCCTGGCCGCCGGCAGCCCACAAGGCCCTCTGACGAGACTTTCGTTGCCACGCCGGGTCGCCCACCGTGACGACCGCTGGCGGGCAGGTGGTGCTGCTGGTCGCGGTGCTGGCCGGAGCCGCCGTGGCCGGGGTGGTCGTCCAGGCCCTCGGGGTGCCCGTCGAGCGGCTGTCACGGGCTGCGGGGCTGGCGACGGTGGCCGCGTCCGGTGGAGGCCGTCGCCCGTCGGCGTGTCGACGTCCGGCGGCGGCGCTGGGACCGCGAGCACGGTACCTGGCACGCCAGGTACCGGGAGGCCAGGGCGCCCGACCCTGCCGACCGGCCCGACCCGGCGGCGCGGCACCGGGCCGCCCGCAAGCGGGATCGGATCGTGGTGGAACGTCCCGCTCGGCCTACTTGGAGCGGCGACCGCGTGCACGCCGTTGCCGTCCGGCTGGACCGGGACCATCACCTGGATCTGGCGACGTATGGCCGCACCTGTGGACGCCTATGCCCAGTTCCTGGAGGCGGCCACCCGCCTGCATGCCTCGGGCCTGGCCGTCAGGCTCGGCCTCGTCCCCGCGGCTGCCGCCGACCCGACCCTCGAACCATCGGCCCGGCCCCTCGACCGGGATCTCGGCCGTGACCTCACCCGCCACCTGCGTAACCAGCCGCCGCCTCCTGGTTCGGCGACACCTCCGTTGGGCTGACTCCCGGTGGACGGACCGGCATGCGCTCTGCCTGGAGACTAGGCGCCCGTGTGGATGTGGGCGGCCCAAAGCGACGGGGTACCGGGGACGGCGTCCCGCTGGAGGCGGACGGCTTCGTGCAGAGCATGGGCGGCACGGGACGGGTCGAGGGCGGAACCGTTGAGGCCGTCGGTGAGCCGGGAGTAGAAGGTCGTGGCGATGTGCGCCGAGCGCGCGTCATTGACCTTCCAGAGCGTGCCGATGACGTGGCGATACCCGGCGATCTGGAAGGCCGAGGCCAGATGGATCGCCTCGTCGATGAGGTCGAGGTTGGTGGTGAGGGCGGTCTCGCAGGCCGACAGGTAGGCCAGACGGGCGTGGCCCAGGTGCAGCGGGGCGAGCGCGGTGACCGTCAGCGGAGCCGTTTCGTGGTCGTGCAGGAGCAGGCGGCTGTTGGACGGGTCGACCGGGTCCTCGGTGCCGTGGCAGGCGAAATGAACGATCGGGCACGTGGTGAGGTGTCGCAGCACGGCGGCCCTGGTGGGAACGCCGTCGGCGGCCGGTGAGCCGTCCGGCTCGGTCAGGGTGACCGGCTCGGGCAGCCGTCCGGCGACGGCTTGTGATTCCGCCGAGACATGGTGCAGCCGACCGCCGCCGGGCAGCCCCGGAGTGGTGGGCATCGCGACGACCAGCGCGGGGCGGTCGGCGGCGCCTTCCGCCGGACGGCGGGCATGGCGCAGGGCGGCGACGGTGGGCGTGTACGACGAGAGCACCCGGTCGAGCACGGTGCGGTTGCCGTCCGCCGTGTGGTACCCGGCTGCGTGGAGGGGCAGCAGGCCGAGCAGACCCCCGGGTATCCACCAGACGCGGGGCCAAGGGCTCCCCGGGACGGGGGGATTGGTGTGGCCAAGGGCGTCCAGCACGGGTCCGGCGGCCACGTCCCAGAGCCACTGCAGCACTTGGCTCATCCGCTGCTGGGCGCTGCTTCGCTCTCGCGCCGTGGTGCCGGCGACCGCGGTCTCCAGCCCGCGGAGGAAGGCGATGACCTGGTGGCCGATCTCGTCATAGGTCATGTCGGGCAAGGGGAGTGCGGTGACACCCGAGGCGGTGAGCATGAGCGCGTCGCAGCGGTAACGGCTCACGTTGAGCACCGCGATCGGGCCTTCCGCAGCCTGTGCGACGAGCTCGTTCAAAGACGGCGGTCGGCCGAACGAGGCGAACCCGTCCAGGGCGCGGATCCGGTCCAGCACGTCTGTGAACTCCGCGGAGACCCGGCGCCGTCCTTCCGTGGTCTCGGGCGGCTCGTCGAGGAGCATTCGCAACCGGACGAAGCGGGTGGCGAGGTCCGGTTCGCGGATGGCGAGATCGGTGAGGTCGCTCCGCGTTTCAAGCGCCTGACCGAGCAGTACGGCCCGCCCCGCTTCGAGCAGCCGCAGCGCCAGGGAGGCGCGCTCGTCCTCGGGCCTGGCCGGGTCCGCGAGGGTCAGGGCGGCAGCGTCGGAGGCCACCTCCGCGAGCCCGCCGAGCACGAACTGCCGGTCGTCACGTGTCAGCCGGCGGGTGGCCACCTCCGGCAGCATCCGGACCACCCGTTCGAAGTACCCCGCCGCAAGACTCGGCCGGGACTCCGCGAGTATCCCCCCTGCCATGCGCGCCGCCATGACCCGGACCGAGGGCGCGACCCCCGGGTTGTCGGCGGCCTGCGCCAGCCGGGTCGCCGCCGTGTCGAGATCGGCCGCGCTGCCTGTCGTCTCGAACCTCGCATGCAGAGCGGTTCCCAGGTTGGTAAGCCAGCCGGCTCGACTCGGATCATCGTCCGGAACGCGTTCCACGGCCAGCTCTAGAAGCTCGATCGCCTCGTCCAGATCGGCGGCATGACCGGTCCGCTCGGCCCGAGTTTTCAAGGCGGCGGCCAGGTTGCTGGCCAGCAGTGCCCAGTCGGGATGGCCGTGAGGTCGCATGGCCAGCGACTGCCGTCCGACCGTCACAGCCTCGTCCAGGTACCGCGGGTCGCTCGGACTCTGCTCGGCCAGGTCGCGCAGGACGGTCGCGAGACTCGACAGACAGTCGGCGCGGTCCGGATGGTCTGCGGGGACGACGGACAGCGCCTCGCGAGCCGTCCGAAGCGCGCCTTCGAGGTCGGCCAGGTCACCGGTGCGGTCGAACCTCAACTGGAGGCATCCGGTGAGCCCCAGAAGGAACCGGTAACGCAGGGGGTGGTCGTCGGCGACGGCTGCCACCGCTCGGCGACCGGCGCGCACCGCCGCGTCCAGGTCGTCCCGGGCGCCGTTCCGTCGGAAGCGGCTCCTCAGGGTCAGGGCCAGGTTGCTCAGGTGCGGGCCTCGGCGGGGATCATCGGCGGGCGTGGCGGCCACCGCCTCCCGGTGCCGGGCCACGGCCTCGTCAAGGTCGGCGAGATTTCCCGTCCGCTCGAACCGGTTACCGAGCGCGGACCCGAGATTGGACTGCCAGGCCGGGCGTTCCGGGTGCTCGTGGCGTGCGAGGGTCACCGCCTGCTGGAAGGCGTCGATCGCGGCGTTCAGGTGCTCCAGACGTCCTGTCGCCGAGAACATCACCGAGTGAGCGGTACCGAGGTTGGACAGGAAGGCGGCGCGCTCGGGATGCCGGGCGTTGCGGGCCGCCTCGGCGTGCAGCGCGATGGCCTCGTCGAGGTCGCCTTGGGTGCGCCCGCGTTCGGCCATGAGGACGAGGACGACGCCCAGGTTGGACGCCATGGGCGGTCGGTCGGGATGCCCGGTGGGCAGGATGGCGACAGCGTCGCGGCTTACCTGGATCGCCGCGGTCAAGCTGTCGAGGTCGGCGATTCGCTCGTAGCGGGTTCTGAGCGCGACCCCGAGGTTGGACAGCCAGGCAGCCCTCTCCGGACTGCGCTTGGGTGCGGCGGCGACCGCCCGTGTGAGGTGATCGATCGCCTCGTTCAGGTCCTCGGGAGCCTCGGACCACTCGAACCTCGTCCGCAGCGCGTTGCCGAGCTGAGAGTCCAGGAGCGCCCTGCCGGCACCGTCGCTCGGCACAGACGCCAGCGCCTCCCGCAGCACGCGCAGCGCTTCGTCAAGATCCGCCAGGTCCCGCCGATATCGGAATCGCAGACGCAAAGCCTCACTCAGCCCGACCAGGGGAACGAGCCGGCCGGGGTGATCCGGGAAGGCCCCGGCCGCCGACTCCCGCAGTAACCGGATGGCCTCGTCCAGATCGGACGGTTCCCCGCCGTGGTCGAACCGTGCCTGGAGCGCGGTCCCGAGCGACGCCTGCCACTTGGTCCGGTTGAAGGTGCCCGCCGGGGCGATGGCAATGACCTGGCGCCAGAGCCTGATCGCCTCCTCCAGATCGGCCGGATCTGCGGTCCACTGGAATCGTGCCCGAAGACAGGTGGCGAGATTGGCGGCGAACAGCGGGCGCCCCGGATGGTCTGCAGGGGTGCTGAGCATCGCGTCCTGGCAGACATCGACCGCCCGCTCCATGTCTTCTGGTGCCCCGGTGTGCTCGAAGCGCTGTAGAAGCGCCAGCCCGAGATTCGACTGCCACCCGGGCCCGTTGAAGTCCTGCGCCGGGACCGCGTCGATGGCCTCGGTCGCGAGGTCGATGGCCTCGGTCAGGTCCGCGATGCGGTCGGTCTGCCCGAACAGCATCTGCAGGGCGACCCCCAGGTTCGACTGGGCCCACGCCCGGTGGACGGGATCCTGGACGAGGGGAATCGCCCGCCGGAGGTGGTCGATTGCCGCGGTGAGGTCGTCCAGCGATCCGGTCCGCTCGAACCGGGTGCGCAGCGCCACGCCGAGGTGCGAGACGCGGATACCGCGCAATCGGTCGCCGGCGGGGGTGGCGGCCAGGATCCGTTCGCGGAGCGCAACGAGCGCGATGATCGCCTCGGGATCGGGGACGGCCTGGACCTGGTCGAAGAGCTGGTCACCCAACGGCATCGCCTGGTCGGCGACGGCGGCCAGAACCTCCTCCGGCAGTTCGTCGACCGGAGCGTCGAGAAGGAAGGCTCCGAGGAACAGCACCAGCGCGTTGTCGCGGTCCTGCACCATGCGCCGGCCCCGGCCTGCCTGGGCGCGGTACCAGAAGAACCATCCGAGCAGAGTCCGGGAGCGCGAATCGCCGTCGTCGTCGTGGAGCAGAGAAGCCAGACGGCGGGCCTCCTTGTCCGCTGCCCTCTCAAGGACGGGGGTGACGCTCCGCGACTTGGTCACCCTGGCCAACCGCGCGGCCAGCGCATGCTGAAGCTCTGCGCGTCGGTCATCCATGGACACGCCCCCGCGATCCGGATACGGCAAGTGGGTTCTCAGCGTGACCCGGATTCTCCGGATTGTCTTGGACATGCGAACGCTTGGCCACCATCGGCAGAGGGGCGGAGCGCTCAGCGCCGCTACTTCGCTCCCCATCGCCGTGCCGACACGATCGCGGCGATCGGGTCCGCACAAGGCAGCGTCGGCGAAGACCCCACAGCCTGTCCTCCCCATCCCGGACCAACGGGCTGGCGGTTCATGTGCCGTCCAGCGGGCCGCAGCGGAGCTGTTGCAGGCGGGGGCGCACCGAGCAGTGCGGCGGCCGCAGGGGCCGGAGCAGACTCAGGGACCGTTCCCCTGATACCTCCGGTCCATCCTGTTACCTTCCCGAATGAGCAGAGCGTCTTTTGGCCGGTCCAGAAGATCAGGTTTACAGTGCGGAGGGGAGACCTTCCGATTCCGTCGCCGCAGATGTGCACGCCGCGCGCGCCCATCTGACCTGCCGCTTCGGAAAGGGAGTTGAGGCCCTGGTGTGGGAGGACGTGCCGGCGTTCCGAGTGGCGGGGTCATGCTGAGGCTCGTGCCAGGGTGAGAGTGCCGCCGCGGTCGATGTGGCGCAGGCGGGTTCCCATGCCGAGCCGGGTGACCTCGCGTTCGAAGTCGGAAAGCGGTGACTTCATCACGGTGTAGTCGTCGTAGTGGACGGGGATCGCGGTGGCGCAGCCGGTGGTCTGCAGCCACTGCGCGCCCTGGCGGCCGTCCATGGTCACGGTGAGCAACCCCAGAAGCCTGGTACCGCCCAGGTGGACGAGTCCGGCGTCGATGTCGGGGTAGCGGCGGCGGATCTCGGCGAGTTCGTCGTACATGAGTGTGTCGCCGCTGATGTAGAGCCGGAATCGGGGGTCGCGCCCGGGCGGGCCGAACTCAAGAAGAGAGCCCATGACGGGCGGCAGCAGGCGGCGCAAAGGGCCGGGCCCGTGGCGGCCGGGCAGGGCGGTGATCTGTATCTGGTGGCCGTTCTTGGAGACGGTCCCGGTCTGCCAGGTGCTCAGGCCCGCGGCCTCGTGGAATCCGCGGTCGCGTAGCGCGCGGGCTGCTGCGCCCGTGGTGAGGATCGGCAGGCGGCGGTCGAGGTGCTGCTCGGCCACCCGGTCCCAATGGTCGTCGTGCAGGTGCGACAGGACGACGCCGTCGAGCGGGGGCAGGTCGTCGACGGGGATGGCAGGGTCTTTCAACCGCTTGCTGGTGATGCCGTAGCCGAGATGGGCCCGCTGGCCCCGGCGCAGGAAGTTCGGATCGGTCAGCAGTGTCAGCCCGCCGTACCGGATGATTGTCGTCGCGTTCCCTATGAAGGTGAGGGTGATCGCATCATCAGGCATGATTACCCCATTTCCGCTCCGTCGGCGCCCCCTACCCGGGACGGGACGCCCCATGCGGCGGGTTCCCCGGGTGCGGACTGGCCCCAGTGACGCGACACGACCAATCTCGGCGTACATCGCTTGGCCGGCG
The DNA here is from genome assembly GCF_004348535.1 of Actinomadura sp. KC216. Lineage (GTDB taxonomy): Bacteria > Actinomycetota > Actinomycetes > Streptosporangiales > Streptosporangiaceae > Spirillospora. Next base: position 30,340 of record NZ_SMJX01000040.1, on the reverse strand, counting down.
GGTGGGCCTGTCGTGTGAGAGCTCCTGACGCGGCCCGGAGACGGCACGGAGTTCGGGTCGTCCGGTTGCCTTAGTGTGGACGCGGTAGGTAGTCCGTGCGGTTCCGTTGGCCGAACGATCAGTGCGAAGCGGCCGACCGGCAGTCGGCGCTCCGGACGCCCAGAAGGCGGGTAGGTTTGATGACCGGATCGGGCCGCGGGCATCGGGTGTGGGAGCTGATCGGGGAGCGGGCCGGCGGCCACGGGAACGCGACCGCGGGGGACGTGTGCGCGGCCTGCGTTTCCGCGGTGGGCGTGTCGGGAGCCGGACTGTGGGTCGGCGACACCGTGGACCGGCGCATCATGGCGCACTGCACGGACCCGGTTGCGGAACGGCTGGAGGATCTTCAGTTCGTACTGGGTGAGGGACCGTGCACGCAGGCGTGGACTAGCGGTGCGCCGGTGCTGGTCGAGGATCTGGGCGCCCGCCAGTGGCAGCAGGCGTGGCCGGGCTTCGCGGCGGCGGCGGTGCGGCTGGGCGCGGGGGCCGTTTTCGCCTTCCCGCTGCAGGCTGGTGCGGTACGCGCCGGCACCCTGGACCTCTACCGGGATGAGACGGGGCCGCTGGAGCCTGCCCAGCTGGCCGACGCGCTGGCGTTCGCGTCGGCGGCGTTGACGGTGATGCTGGCGCTTCCGGAGCTGCTGGTGCCTGAGAGCGTCCTCAGCGTCGACGGGATCGGGCAGGATGCTTCAGTGATCCACCGCGCCGCCGGGATGGTCTCGGTCCAACTCGCGGTCGACATCGACGTGGCCTATGCACGGATACGCGCCTACGCGTTCGCCCACGATCTGCCGTTGCGTAAGGTCGCGCGCCGGATCGAGGGACGGGAGCTGCGGTTCGAGCCCGAGAACCAGGAGGACGGATGATCGCCCTGGGTCAGAGCACCATCGTCCCAGGGCCGCGTGCCCTCGACACCGGCAGGAGAGCGACATGTCCTTGACAGAACCGCCACAGCCGGATGCCACGCCCGACCGGTCTCCGGAACCGGCCAGCCTGGCCGCGGTGTTCATCGAGCTGGCCGACGTGCTGGTCACCGACTTCGATGTGATCGATTTCCTGGATTTGCTCGTGCAACGGTGTACGAGACTGCTCGGGGTGGACGCGGTCGGAGTGCTGGTGTCCAACCAGCAGGACCGGCTCCAGCTGATCGCCGCCTCCACCGCACAGGCCGCCGCGATGGAGCAGGTCCAGTTGGACAGCAAAGACGGGCCGGGGCCGGACTGCTACAGCGCCGGGGTACGTATCGACTGTCCGGACCTGCGGGACGAGCCCGGCCGGTGGCCCACGTTTCAGGTGGTCGCGGCGAAGGCGGGCTACCGCGCGGTGCACGCGCTGCCGATGCGGCTGCGCGATCAGATGATCGGGACCTTGAACCTCTTCAGCCTCGCTCCCGGAGGCCTGGACACCGGCCTCCTGCACATCGGCCAGGCGCTGGCCGACATCTCCACTCTCGGCATCGCGAGCCAGCCCTACCTCGACCGGCAGGCGACATTGACAGCCCAGCTCCAAGGAGCGCTCACCAGCCGAGTGACGATCGAGCAGGCCAAGGGCATCATGGCCGAACGCCATCAGCTCACGCCGGACGAGGCGTTCGACCGGCTCCGCGCCTTCGCCCACGACCGCGGGCTCAGGATGTCGGATCTCGCCCGTGCCGTGGTGAGCGGCGACGGCGCGTCCGCCGACTTCACCGTCTACCTCCAGACCGCCTCTCAGTGACCGGGCGTCAGTACGTCGGGACGCCATGCCGAATGGCCCGGGAAGGTCCGTCGTCTCGTCCAACGGCCGGGTCGATGTGCTCCTCGGCTGTGGTACGAGCCGGGTCGGGAGCACAGCCGCGGTGTTCGACCGGCACCGCGGCCCGGCGGCCGGGAGACGCTATGGTGCGGCGTCGTCAGGTTGTGGCCGCGCCAGCCGGACGTCGGCCAGCAGTGACCGCGCCACCTCGCGGAGTTTGACATTGACGTGCTGTGACCGCTGGACCAGCAACTCGAACGCCTCCTCCGCGTCGACGCCGTGGACGGCCATGAGGACACCCTTGGCCTGGTCGATCTCCGCGCGCGAAGCGAGCGCCGTCCGCAGTTGCTCGACCATCTCAACAGCCTGGATTCCGCGGCGGGCGTTGACGATGGCAGCCGACGCGGCCGCGGTGAAGAGGCGCAACAGCGCCTCGTCGACGGGATCGAAGAGGCCTCGGCCCCGCCCGTACAGGTTCAAGGCACCCACCACGGGCCCCTGCTCGTCGAGAATCAACGGCACCGACAGGTAGGAGTTGAACCCCGCTGCCGCCGCCGCACCGGCGAAGGCGGGCCACGTCTGCCGAGCCTCCTGCACGCTCGCCCGCACCGGACGCCGCCCACGGGCCGCCTCCAGACACGGCCCCTCACCAGCCTCATACTGGCCGGCGTCGATGGCCACCACCGACTCGTGTGTCGCGGTCACCGTCCGCGCCCCCTCCGGTGACACCACGGTGACCGAGACCGCCCAGACGTCATCGATCGATGACCGCACAGTCTCGGCCAGCCGGCCCAGGACCATCTCCAGCGACTCCCCCTCGGCCAGGACCTGCTGCAGGTTCCGCAACTGCAGGGTCACTTCAACCAGCGGGTCTACCTCGACGTTCAGCCGGGCCCCCGCCCCTGATCCGTCTGCCTTCACCGTCCGCACCTCCGCTAGCGAAATCCGACCACAGGAAACCACCGATTCAGGACTCAAGACGGCGATGTGCCTCCGACCCAAGCTACAGACCGAGACCCGCCCGGTCACCGCAGTTCAAGGCCCCTCTGAGCGCCGGACGGGCCGGCGCGGTAGATGCCGGGCGCGGTCTTCGAATGGTCGAATGCTGGCATATCGATACGGGCATCATCCAGCATCCGAATGCAGACCACGCGACCTTCGAGGGGGCGACCGGTCCCTGACACCCGCCAGCGACCTCGCCGTTAACGTGCGTGCGATCGGGTGAAAGCTCAGGCTTGGCTTCACGCGCGGCGGATCAGGCGGGTGTCATGTCGGCAGCATGCCGCGGCCGTAGCTGTTGCAGGAACCTGCTGAGCAGGCGCGAGACCTGCATTCCCTCAAGTGCCACCGCACCTTACAAGGACGACGGGGTAGGCGCGGCCCTCAGCCGGTTCCAGCGCTCGGGGAAACACGCGGTGCGGCGATTGCAGAACAGGTGTTCAGCGACGGAACCGCCCCCCGGCTGAGCGGAGACGGCAGCGGGGAACCCGGCCGTCAGCCGCTTCGGCCTCTTCAAGGGGGACGATGCGGGTCACGCCCGTGATGGCGCAGACACGTCGCACGATGCCGGACGGCGGCAGCCGCAGGGTCAGGGGCGTGTTCCGCACCCCGGCGTGGAGGTAGGTGCGCAGAATGGCGTCCACGGTGGTGGAGTCACAGAATCTGCAACCGGTCAGATCGAGGATCATGGCGGGGACGCCGACGTCCAGCAGCCGTTGCGCGCAGGTGCGGAGATCTTCGTAATTCGTGAGATCGACTTCGGCAGGCAGATGCAGGACCGCGTGCCGTCCGGTGAACTTCACGGTGATGCCGGTAGGGGTCGTAAAGGATGTGAGCATGCCACCTCACCCACTGTTGAGGGATGGGTGGGCCACGCTTCTGGACCCGAAGACATCGACTGTCGATGCTACTTATGCGGTTTCTCCCAGTGGGCCACTTTTAAACTGGCGGGACGAGTTCATGGCGGGCCGCCGGCTGTTTCGGGGCCCCGGATTGGTCTGAAGCCGACCTGTCGCGTGGCCCGGCGGGGCGCGGGCCAGGGCTTGAGCTGGCGCGGCGGTTGCGGACCGCCTGGTCTTCGGGGTGGCGTGGGGTCAGGCGGACCGCACCGGGCGTGGTCAGCAGCACCCAGGAGGCCATAACGGTCGTGGTCAGCGCGACCAGTGCGGCGAGGTCCGGCGAGGACGCAACGCCACGGACGGGCGGATCGGCCCGCGGCCGAGTCGGTGGCAGTGGCAGCGCATTGGCGTGGCCTCGCGCTGACACGCGGCGCCGATGGCCTGTGCGCTCCGGCACGAGGCCGGCCTCAGCCAGTGAAGGGCTGGAGCGGACTGCCTCCGGTGCCCCCTGTCGTCCTCGCCTTGGGGTTCGGAACGAACCGTATGCCCCCCACGTTCAGCGCGCCTAACGAAGTCATTCGGCCACGGGTCCGGGCCATTGATGGCCGTGGTGCCGTTTACTCGGCAGACTCCGGGTATCGCCTGCGGATGGGAGAAACCCGTTCCCGCGAGCTCTTGGGGATCTATCAGAATGACCATCTCCCGGCGGCGCCCGGCGGCGTGGACCTGGCCCGCAGGGTCGTCCAGGGACATAGCCGCTCGGAAGACGCCGAGCGGCCGAGGAGGCTGGCGGACGACGTCGCCGCGGCGGTCGGCGACACGCTCCGCGAGGCGGGAGCCGCGGAGTCATCTGCCGTTAGGTCGCGATGAAGGCGACGAACCGGGACGCTCCATCGCGGTGCGGGAGGAGCAGGCACGTGCGGCGGTTGACGGCGCGTGATCCCGGTGTGCTGGCACGCGGGCAGGGTCTGTTCAATGTGGTGGGCGGGGCGTGGCCTTTGGCCAGCATGAGGAGTTTCGAGTGGGTCTTCGGGCCCAAGCAGGACAGGTGGCTTGAGCAGACCGTGGCCGGTCTGCTGATATCGGCCGGCTGGACCCAGCTGCGCGCGGGCGACTCGCCGGACGGCCTCGGCCATGCCCGCCGGATCGGCCTCGGCGCGGCCGCGACGCTCTTGACCATCGACGTCGTTCACGTCGCCCGAGGGACGCTTCGGTGGACCTATCTGCTGGACGGCGTCATGGAGGCGGCCTGGATCGTCGCCTGGCTCCGATCGGAGAGTCCCGCGGGCAGACGCCGCAACCGGAGAACAAGCTCAATCGGCTTGGGCCGACCGGCGGTGCGTGGACGAGGTCTACGTGCTGGGGCCTTTGCTGCTCGCGGTGCGCGCTCGACTCGGTCAGCGCCCACGCGAGCACGCAGGAACTGACGGGCCCCGGCGTTGTACTAGCCGTTGACCGTTGCCACGGCGAGCGTGCCGGCCCGGTGGCTGTGGCCGGGGCCATCGCCAGCGCCACGCAAGAGCCGGAGCGACGGTCAGCACGGAACATGATGGTGCAGCAGGCGGGTAGGTGAGGCCGATGGAATTGGACGACTCGGCTTCCGACGGCCGTCGCGCAGTAGTTGAGCCGGTCACGTGCTCTCCGCCACGGGAGATTTCACTGGCGGTGTCGACGCAAGCTTGGCGGGACGTGGTGTTCCTGCATTGGCCTTACGAGCCGAGCGCTCTGGAGCATCTGGTCCCTGCCGGTACGAAACTGGATGTGCGTGAAGGGAAGACATGGGTCGGCGTGGTGGGAATTCGGCTGACGGAAGTCCGCATCGGTGGCCTTCTGCGGCTCCCCTATGTGGGTGATTTCGACGAGCTCAACGTGCGGCTCTACACCGTCGGTGCGGACGGCCGTCGCAGCACGGTGTTCCTGGCGATGGAGGCGGGGCGGCTGTCGGTGGTCACGGCCGCCCGCGCACTGCTGCGGCTGCCCTACTCGTGGTCGACCGTGGTCCGATATCGCTACGGCGACATCGTCGGCTACAAATCCTCGCGGCGGCTGCCCGGCCCGGCGGGGGCCGGCATCGGATTCACGTTGCGGATCCAAGAGCCCCACCAGGCCAGTACCGCTGAGGACTTCGTCACCGCCCGGTGGGGCACGCATACCCCCTGGTACGGAATGCCGCTGTATTTGCCGTTCGCCCATGAGCCGTGGCCGTTGCGATCGGCTGAACTGCTCGACTTTGCGGACGAAGGGCTGTTCGCCGCGGTGGGCGTACCGGCGCCCGACGGACCGCCGACCAGCGTGCTGTATGCCGCCCAGGTGCGACCGCGGAGCGGTTTTCCACTGCCCGCGACCGTCGCCGGGCAGTCCTGCCCGAGTTCACATGAGGGGGATCAGGGCGCCTGCTGACCATCTGGCACAAGGGTCGCCGGGACGCCTCGCGCCGCCGTGTTCGAGGGCTGTTGTGCACGGTGGTCTCGGACGGTTCGTGAACCCGCCTGGCCGGTTGGCCGTCTACCGCCGGGCGCAAAGACGCGGCACCTTATTATCGGCCCCTTCGCCGCCGGTTCGCCCTCCTTGTGGGTTGGATCGTTTCGGCGGACGCGCCCCCACCCGTGCAGCCCGGTTCGCACACCGAATGTCAGATCGTGGACAAGATCTTGTCGGGTCCCGGGGGCGAGGTCGCTTAGCCGTCCGAACGGCGGGTACTGGGGCGGCGTCGTGCCCCGCGGGGCGGGCCGCCCTTGGCTCATCCGTCCACGACGCGCCGACCATGACGATCAGGAGGGCTCATGCAGACCACACCCACCGACGCCCGGACCACCGAGGACGTGATCGACCTGCTGCGCGCCCAGCACGGCCGGATCCGCGACCTGTTCGACCAGGTGATGAACTCCGACGGGCAGGCCCGCAAGGACGCCTTCGCGGAGCTGAGGCGGCTGCTGGCCGTCCACGAGACCGCCGAGGAGGAGATCATCCACCCGATGGCGCGGCGGCTGCCCGGCGGCGACGGCATCGTGGACGACCGCCTCGCCGAAGAGCGCGAGGCCAAGGAACTGCTGTCGGAACTGGACGGCATGGACACCGACGACCCGGGCTTCCTTAAATCGATCGACAAGCTGCGCATCGACGTCCTGACCCATGCCCGCGCTGAGGAACGCTACGAATTCGACCGGCTCAAGGACCAGTTCAGTCCCGCGCAGCTGAAGGGCTTCGCCGCGGCCGTCCGCGCCGCCGAGGCCACCGCACCCACGCATCCGCACCCGGGCACCGAGTCAGCCACCAAGAACATGCTCGTGGGCCCGATGGTCGCCATGGTCGACCGCGTCCGCGACCTGATCCGCGACGCCGGCGACGGCAGCGACGGCCGCGGCAAGGATTGAAGGACCAGGGCATGAAACGAGCGTCCCTGGCGGTGACGGTCCTGGCGGGCGTCGGCGCGATCGCGACCCGCCGGCTGCTGGTTCGCTCGCGGCAGGCGGGAACGGGGGAGAGCCGGTGGCTTGTGGTCACCGTGAACTGTCCGCCCGAGCGGCTGAGCGAATTGCCCGAGCCGCTGGCCTTGCTCGGTGATGAGGTGGAGACGCGGGTCGCGGCCGCGCCCGGTGACCGCGGCACCGAGCTGGCCGCCCGGATCTCCAGGCCCGGATCTCCAGGGCTCGTGGCGCGTCTGGGTGGTGCGGATTCCCGCCAGGCGGTACGGAGCGCGTTGCGGGACGCCAAGTCATTGCTGGAGACGGGCGAGGTCCTCCGTCCGGACTCGCCGCCCACGACGCGGCCGACCGTGCGAGGGAAGGTCGTGGAACTGGCGACCCGGCGCGCGGCCGGAGAGGGGCGACTGTGAAGGCCCTGTGCTGGGACGGCGTCAACCGGCTGTCGGTGCGACAGGTCCCCGACCCGCGGATCGAGAACGACCAGGACATGATCGTCAAGGTGCTGTCCAGCACGACCTGCGGGTCGGACCTGCACCTGATCGGCGGCTATCTGCCCGCCATGCGCGCCGGCGACGTCATCGGCCACGAGTTTCTCGGGGAGGTCGTGGAGACCGGCCCGGCGGTACGGGAGCGCCGGGCCGGAGAACGCGTCGTGGTGTGCTCGTTCATCGGCTGCGGTCGTTGCTGGTACTGCGCCAACGACCTGTGGTCGCTGTGCGACAACGCCAACACCAATCCCGGGATCGGGCAAATGGCGTTCGGGTACGAGCCGGGCGCGGTGTTCGGCTACTCCCACGCCATGGGAGGCTTCAAGGGCGCGCATGCCGAGTACGTCCGGGTGCCGTTCGCCGACTACGGGGCCTTTCCCGTGCCGGACGAGGTGGACGATATCAGCGCCACCTTCGCCTCCGACGCGGCGCCGACCGGTTGGATGGGCGCCCATCTGAGCGGCGTGCGTCCGGGTGACGTGGTCGCCGTGTGGGGATGCGGCGCGGTCGGTCAGATGGCCGCCCGCGCGGCGATGCTGCTGGGCGCCGACAAGGTCATCTCCATCGACCGGCTCCCCGAGCGGCTCGCCATGACGCGCGAGCACATCGGATCGGAGACCATCGACTACACCACCACCGACGTCGGCGCCGAACTGCGCGAGCGTACCGGCGGCCGCGGACCGGACGTGTGCATTGAGGCGGTCGGCATGGAAGCGCACACCACCGGCCCACAGCAGTGGTACGACCAGGCCAAGCATCAGCTCAGGTTGCAGACCGACCGGCCCTCGGCCGTCCGCGAGGCCGTCTACGCCTGCCGCAAGGGCGGCTCGGTCTTCGTGCTGGGTGTCTTCGGCGGCGTGGTCGACAAGTTCCCGCTCGGCGCCCTGATGAACAAGGGCCTGACCTTGCGCGGGGCGCAGATGCACGGGCAGCGTTACATCCCCATGCTGCTGGACCGCATCGCCGCAGGGGAACTCAGCACCCGGCACCTGGCCACTCACGACATGGCCCTGGACCAGGCGCCGGAGGGCTATGACTTGTTCAAGCACAAGAAGGACGGCTGCGTCCGGGCGGTATTCCACCCCGCCTGACCGTCCCCGAACATCGTTGGCCGTATCCGCGCCCATGCCGCTAGCCCGATGACGGCTAGATGCCCCTGCAGGGCTTCGCCCGGCGAATACATGGCGGACAGATTCCTCAACATTTAGTAAACCGATCTCCTTGTATGTCGGTGCGTAAATGGTCTGGCCGGGAGGGTCGGCTGCTCGATCCCCGGCGCCCATGACCCGGGAGCCCAGCGACAAACGTGGTTGACACCCTGCTCAGACCATCGGCGCCAGGGCGTGACGTGGCCGTCCGACTCGGCGGGCTTCTGTCTGTGGCGGCCCATTTTTTGACAGCTGAGTTCATGGTCTGTGCCACCTTGATGCGCCGCACGTTTGGGAGCGACCGCCGGGGTAGGGGTAACCACTGCTGTTCAGCGTGAAAGGCTTTATCGCCGCTGGTCGCTGATGGTTCTGCGGTCGGCTAGAAGGCGAATGGGATTCCAGACCAGGTGACGCTCGGGGCGAAAGTGATGCCGATGGGACTGTCGGATTACGAGCGAACGGTGCTGCGGCAGCTTGGCTCTGACCTCGATCGGCAGGATCCGCGGTTGGCGTGGCAGCTGACCGAATTCACCCCGCTGGAAAAGGAAGCCGTGGCCTCGTGGAGGCCGCCCCGGGTGGCGGTGGCAGTGGCCGCGGTGATGCTGGCGGCGGTGAGCTTCATGGTGGCGGCGGCGACGACCCTGATGCAAGCGCCCTGTCCGGCTGCGAATGCACAGACCACCGCGGTCACCGGGCGCTCTTCTCCAGCACACCTTGCGAGTTCTCCGGCCGATCGGCGAACCGCATCACCGCCGGACGCGGCACGAGGCGGCGAAGCGCGGTCCAGGGCACCTGAGAACGCCCCGCCGCCGTCGTCGAGCAAATGTTGAAGCAGAACGTTGTCCGTACACGACACATCGCATCGGGAGTGCGCCGGTGACAGACACGCAACGGTCGGCCACCGAGCCGTCGACCTCACTGACCGCCCCGGTGCGGGGGCCCAAAGGCAAAGTGGTGGTCGAATGGCTGGCCACCACCGACCACAAGAAGGTCGGCTACCTGTATCTGATCGCCTCGTTCGGGTTCTTCTCCCTGGCCGGGCTGCTGGCGATGCTCGTCCGTGCGGAACTGGCCCGGCCCGGGCTGCAGGTGGTGAACAGCTACGAGTACAACCAGCTGTTCACCATGCACGGCACGATAATGATGTTCTTCTTCGCCACCCCGCTGTTCGCGGGGTTCGCCAACGTGATCATGCCGTTGCAGATCGGCGCCCCGGACGTTGCCTTCCCGCGGTTGAACGCGCTGAGTTTCTGGTTGTTCTTCTTCGGCGCCTTGATCACCATTTCCGGCTTTCTGACCAGCGAGGGCGCGGCCAGCTTCGGCTGGACCGGCTACCCGCCGCTGTCCGATGAGACCCGCTCCCCGGAAACGGGCGGGGACCTGTGGACGGCCGGTTTGATCATGTCCGGGTTCGGCACGATCCTGGGCGCGGTCAACTTCCTCACCACCATCATCGGCATGCGCGCCCCCGGCATGACCATGTTCCGGATGCCGATCTTCACCTGGAACGTGCTGTTCACCTCGATCCTGGTGCTGATGGCCTTTCCCGTGCTGGCCGCCGCCCTCGCGGCGCTGTGGGCCGACCGCAACCTCGGCGCCCACATCTACGACCCTGCCAACGGCGGACCGCTGTTGTGGCAGCACCTGTTCTGGTTCTTCGGCCATCCCGAGGTCTACATCGTGGCGCTGCCGTTCTTCGGCATCGTCACCGAGGTCATCCCCGTCTTCAGCCGCAAACCCCTGTTCGGCTACATCGGCATGATCTTCGCCAGCATCACCATCACCGGGCTGTCGATGACGGTCTGGGCTCACCACATGTTCGCCACCGGACGGGTGCTGCTGCCGTTCTTCTCCTTCCTGTCCTTCCTGATCGCCGTGCCCACAGGCATCAAGTTCTTCAACTGGGTCGGCACCATGTGGCGCGGGCAGATCGTCCTGCAGGCCCCGATGCTGTGGGCGCTCGGGTTCATGGTCACCTTCCTGTTCGGCGGCCTCACCGGCGTGATCCTGGCCTCCCCGCCCCTGGACTTCCATGTACACGACTCCTACTTCGTCGTCGCGCATTTCCATTACGTGCTGTTCGGCACCGTGGTCTTCGCGATGTTCGCCGGGTTCTCCTTCTGGTGGCCCAAGATGACCGGCAAGATGCTCGACGAACGGCTCTCCAAGATCCATTTCTGGATGCTGTTCATCGGATTCCACACCACGTTCCTGGTGCAACACGTCCTCGGCGCCGACGGCATGCCGCGCCGCTACGCCGACTACCCCGACGAGTTCTCCACCCTCAACCTCGTCTCCTCGGCCGGCGCCGCGCTCCTGGGACTGTCGACCTTCCCGTTCCTGTGGAACGTCTGGCGCACCGCCCGCAAAGGCCAGGACGTCCACGTCGACGACCCCTGGGGTTACGGCAACTCCCTGGAATGGGCCACCTCCTGCCCGCCACCACGCCACAACTTCGACGCCATTCCCAGCATCCGCTCGGAACGGCCCGCATTCGACCTGCACCATCCCCACATCGGCACCCACCGCGACCAGCGACGCGACCAGGCGAACGCGTCAACCGGCGACAAAGGAGAGCGCGACACAGCGCCTGACGCCTCCAACGAGCGGCCCAAGAGCCAGGACGAACCATGACCGAACGCCCCGGACACCATGCCCGGCGCCGACGTCGCCGTCGGTGTGGATGCCCTGGACCGTGATGAAGTCGGCTTCGCTGACCAGTAAGCGGCTGCGCGTCATTCCATCGGTAAGTGTGCTGCAATCCCAGGAGTGGCCATGGAACCTGAGAATGGGACCCAAGAGCGATGTGGATTTCCCGCGAAGTGCGTGGGGTGGGCGGTGGCCAACCGCACGCCGATCGAACGAGCTCGGCGCCCTCAACCACCGGAGCCGGTTGTGCGTGGTGGACGCTGGGCGGGAGAAGGTCAGCATCGACGTGGCGCTATGGGGAACAGCCCTTCCATGGCGCTGGACGTGATCACGACGCTGGATCAGCTGGCCGAGCTGTTGGAAAGCCGCCCGTGCCTGTTCGTGCGCTGGTCGGCCGACCCGGAGGCTGATCAGTCCCATCCGCACAGTACGGATGGTTTGACCGGTGCCGAGCTGCCGGGGCTGTCCGTCAACCCCCTCGCCGTGGAGCCGTGGTGGGGTTCCCGGTCGACGGTTCTGTGGGTGGCGCGGCGCCTGCACGATTACTCGCACTTGGAAAGGGCCCGTGCCCACGGCGCGCGGCCCTGGGTGCTTGAGGGCGAGGAGGTGGGCCGCGGCCCCGATAACGAGCCCCTCGTGGCCCGTCCCACCGCCGTCGCCCTCATCGACAAGCAGGTCCTCGACCAGGCCGAGAATCTGCTGAAGCACGACGCGAACGGCGAGTGGGGCCCCCTCGGCCGCGAAGGAGGCTGACCAGCCCCCGCCGCCCGCGTTGATCGCAGCGCGGGGAAAGGCCGTCCCGTCGCCTGCACCGCCGGCGTGCATTTCCTCCACGCCTTTCTGGTGCGCCAATTCCACGCGTATTGGCGTGGCCTTGCACTGGGTCTAGGCCCTGGACAGGTCCTCGACGTCCGCGGGGTTGCGGGTCATCCGCAGCGCGGCGGCGTACAGCTGATCGAGGTAAGGCAATGCTTCCCGTTCGAACCGCGTCCGGTGCCGCGCCGCCCACGGATCGTTCGTGTGCATCAGGGGCTCCGTTCCCGCATCGCGCTGCAGGCTCGCCGCCCCGCACAAGGGGCGCGGGCCATTGGTGGCCGTTGTGCCGTTTACTCGACTGGCTCCGGGTATCGGCCGCAGATGGGAGAAACCCGTTCCCGGGAGCTTCTGGGGATCTATCTGAACGGCCATCTCGCGGCGTCGGCCGGCGGTGTAGGCCTCGCCCGCAGGCTCGCGCAGGGGCATCGCGCGGCTCGGAGGACGCCGAGCGGCTCAGGCGGCTGGCCTACGACATCGCCGCCGGCAGGGGAGCCCTGTTGTCGATCGTGCGGTCGCCCGGGTTGCCGGTCCGCCGGTACAAGAGCCTGGCGGTGTGGACGGCCGAAAAGGCGGGACGGCTCAAACTCAACGGCGGCCTGCTCCACCGCTCGCCACTGAGTGACGTTGTGGAGCTTGAGGCCCTGACCCTAGCGATTCGTTGGGCCCATCCGAGAACCGCGGGTAGGGGGCAGCATGGGGGCGCTTGACATGGTGGAGGCCGTCCGGGAGTCAGGAATGAGTCTCGGGCTGGAGGAAGAGTTCCTGCTCGTCGACGTGGAGTCGGGAAGGTGCGCACCGCACGCGGAACGGGTGCTGGCGGAAGTCGGGCGGCATCGGTGGCAGGAGTCGGGCGGCGGGTTCCACGTCGAGTTGCCGGCCACGCAGGTGGAGGCGGCGACGGGGGTGTGCCGGGACCTGGCCGGGCTGCGGGAGCAGTTGCGGTACGGGCGGGAACGGCTGGCGGAAGCGGCGCGGGCGGGCGACGCGCGGCTGGTGGCGTCGGGGACGCCGGTGGTCGATGGCCGTCCACCGCCGATCTCGCGGGGCGAGCGGTTCGCCGCGATCGCGGCGGCGTACGGGGACGTGATGGAGGACTACCAGGCGTGCGGCTGTCATGTCCATGTCGGCGTCCCGGACCGGGAGACGGCGGTGGCGGTGGTGAACCATCTGCGGCCGTGGCTGGCGACGCTGCTGGCGCTGTCGGTGAACTCCCCGTTCGACCACGGCCGCCTTACCGATTACGCGGACCGCCGGATGGTGCGGATTGTCGGGTTTCCGGGTGCGGGCGTCCCGCCGTTCGCAGCGTCGGCGGGCGAGTACGACGAGCGGGTCGCGGCGCTGGTGGAGGCGGGCGTGCTGGTGGACGAGGCGATGACGTTCTGGCTGGCGCGTCCATCCCCGCGGTGGCCGACGGTGGAGGTGCGGGTCGCGGACACGGCGGCGACCGCCGACGAGGCGGTGCTGCACGCCGCGCTGGTACGGGGGCTGGTGCGGACGGCGCTGGACGCTCTGGCAGCCGGGCGGGAGGCCCCGAACGTGGACGAGCAGGTCTGCGCGGCGGCGTTGTGGACCGCCGCGCGGCACGGGATGGACGGCCCCGGCCTGGACCCGTTCACGCGGCGGGCCGTCCCGGCGTGGCGGCTACTGGACGACCTGGTCGCCCGCGTCCGCCCGGCACTGGCCGAGCTTGGTGATCTGGACGCGGTGGTCGCCCTGGTGGGCGGCGTTCGCCGGGCGGGAACGGGCGCGGACCGGCAGCGTCACGCCGCCGGCCGGGGCGGTGCCGGCGCGGTGGTGGACATGCTCGCCGGGCAGACCGAATCCGGCCGCCTGCCCGCGGCCACCAACGGTGAACCGGGGTAGCCGGGCGGCCGCGGGACCCTCCGGACCCGTTTGCCGGGCAGTCCCGGAACGGGGCAGGCGACGACTCCGGCGCTGTCGGGAGCGCGCGGGCCGCTGTCGCGTGCGGTGGTCGAGGCGCTGGCCGGGGGCCCGCCACCACCGGACGCTCCCCGCTCCGGCCGCCGGCCCGCGATCGCCGGCGGCAGCTCGACGTTCTCGGCGGCCGTCAGGGGCAGCACCAGGTTGAACGCCTGGAACGCAAGCCGACCCCCGGCAGGAAGGGGTCTTTCGTCCCACCTTTTCCCGTGTCCGCGTCGTCGACGCCAACGGCGTGGTCGATCCGGCGGCGCGGACTTCGCCGGGCTCGCCGATTCGCGGAGTACCCATCCTGGACGCAGACCGGCCCCGCTTGATCGTCTTTCGAGCGGTCGCCGTGGGTTGGGGGCGCCGACAGTCGCGGCGGTGGTCGTTTTCGCATGTTCGTGGAGATCATGTATGGGTAACGGGTTAGTGACGGATCTTCACAAGGGCGCAGTGTGCGGCTAGCGTCCGGAGGCGTTCCCATCTGCTCCCATACCGACGGTGGTTCGATGGACTCGATCGAGAATTTTCTGTCCGATGTCAGTGGTTTTGTCTGGGGCCCGTGGCTGCTGATCCCGCTGCTGCTGTCGACCGGGCTCTACCTGACGATCCTGCTGCGCGGTCTGCAGTTCCGGCATTTCCGTCTGGCGTTCTGGCTGGCGTTCTTCAAGCGCAAGGAAGACGACGACGTCGATGGTGACATCGCGCATTACCAGGCGCTGACGACCGCGCTGGCGGCCACCGTGGGTGTCGGCAACATCGCGGGCGTGGCCACCGCCATCGCGCTGGGCGGTCCGGGCGCGGTGTTCTGGATGTGGGTGACCGGCCTGGTCGGGATGGCGACCAAGTACAGCGAGGCGTTCCTAGGGGTGCGGTTCCGCCGTACCGACGCCGCCGGCGAGCAGAGCGGCGGCCCGATGCACTACCTCCGCGAGGGCATCGGGGGCCGGCTCGGCTGGTTCCTGGGCGGGTTCTTCGCCATCGCCGGCGCGATCGCGGCCTTCGGCATCGGGAACATGGTGCAGGCCAACACGGTGGCCGAGAACGTCGAGGACGAGTGGGGCCTGGTGCCCTGGGCCACCGGCCTGATCGTCACCGTGCTGGCCGCGGCGGTCATCCTGGGCGGCATCAAGACCATCGGCCGGATCACCAGCGCCTTCGTCCCCGTCATGATCGTTTTCTATGTCGTCGGCGCGGCGGCGGTGCTGGCGTTCGAGATCGAGGAGCTGCCCGGGGCGTTCGGGCTCATCTTCAGCGACGCGTTCTCCGGGACCTCGGCCACCGGCGGCTTCGTGGGCGCCGGGGTGGCCGCCGCGATCCGCTACGGCGTGGCGCGGGGGATCTTCTCCAACGAGTCGGGGCTGGGCACCGGCGGTATCGCCGCCGCGGCGGCCAAGACCACCCACCCGGTGCGCCAGGCCCTGGTGTCGATGACCCAGACCTTCATCGACACCCTCGTGGTGGTCAGCTTCACCGCGTTGACGATCATCGTGACCGGCGTCTGGAAGACCGGCGGCGAGGACGACGCGGCCACCTTCACCGCCCGCGCGTTCGATGAGGGCCTGCCCGGCGACTGGGGCAGCGTGATCGTCACCATCGGCGTGCTGTTCTTCGCCTTCTCCACCGTGCTGGGCTGGTCCTACTACGGCGAGCGCTGCATGGAGTACCTGTTCGGCAGGCGCGCGGTCCTGCCCTACCGGCTGGTGTTCATCGTGGCGGTCTACATCGGCTCGGTCTCCACGCTCACCGCGGTGTGGACGTTCTCGGACGTGATGAACGGCCTGATGGCGCTGCCCAACCTCGTCGGCCTGCTGATCCTCAGCCCGCTGGTCTGGCGCGAGACCCGCGCCTACTTCCAGCAACGACCCACCGAAGACCACCCCACCAAGGTCACCAAATCCTGACGCCGTCCCTGGCCCGTCCCCGCCGACGCCGACCGTCGGCGGGGACGGGCTAGGCGGTCAGGCCCTTCCGGTGCCTGCCGAATTCCTGGCTCTCCTCTGTTCGGTCGCGCCGGCGACCCATGGCGGAGCGAATCGCTCGCGACTGCTGTCCCGGTTTTGAGACGTTCATTCCGCCGGTGTTGCCCCGGATCGGTGAGTGCGACTGCGGTCGCCGCCTCGCGACGCCCTGAAACGGTCTCCGGTTCGGACGGCCGCGCGGAACCGGCCGCGTCCGCGGCCTCGGCGTGATCGCGGTTCGACGGCCCGAGCTCGGGGGAGCGGCGCGAGTCACCGGCTTCGGTGCCGGAGCAGGAGCAAGGCGGCGTCGTCGGTGAGTGGTGCGCCGACGAAGCGGGTCAGATCGTCCTGCAGGTCATCGAGCGCCGCTTCGGGATCGGCGGCGTCGAGGATTTCCGTACGCTCGGTCAACGGGTAGAACGCGCCCTTCTTGTTGCGCGCCTCGGTGATCCCGTCGGTGTAGAACAGGATTTGATCACCGGGCGCGAACGTCCGGCATTGCGCCGGGACCGGGACGGCGGTGAAATCGCCCAGGCCCAGGGGCGGCGCGGGCTCCGACGCGTCCAGCGATTCGGAGATCTTGTCCGAGCGGATCAGCAGCGGCGGCGGGTGTCCGCGGTTCAGCAGCGTGACCACGTTTCCTTGAACCTCGGCGAGGACCGCGGTGACGAACTTTTCGCTGGTGAGGTGACGCGCCAGGGCCTTCTCGATCCGCGCGGCAAGGCCGGGCAGGTCGGGCTCGTCGTAGGCGGCTTCCCGGAAGGCGCCCAAGACGACAGCCGCCGTCTCAACGGCCTCCAAGCCCTTGCCTTGCACGTCGCCGACGATGACGCGGACGCCATTCGGTGTCATCACCACTTCGTACAGGTCGCCGCCGATCGTCGCCTGGGCCGCCGCCGATACATAGCGAACGGTCGCGCGGATCGGGCCCACACGCCGAGGTACGGGCCGCAGCAGGACGCGCTGGGCGACCTGTGCGACGGTGCGAACATCGGCCAGCTCGCGTTCATGACGCACCCGGTAGACGGTGGCCAGCATGCTGGCGGCGACGACCCCGACGATCGGAACGAAGGTGAGGTTGCTGTTGCGGGTACCGAGCAGATTGTCGTATTGAGCCAAGACGGCGTAGAGCACGAGGGCGAGCGCGCCCACGGCGGCCGTCCGGCGGACGCGGGCGGACAGACTCGCGAAAGCGGGCCCCAAGGACAGCAGCGGCAGATAGCCGACGCCGGGTCCCGCCAGCACGTCACCGACCGCGACCACCGCCATCATGGCGAAGGGGAGGGCGTCGAGAAATGCCCTATCGCCGCGATCCGTCCGTGGCCACACCCATCTGCCCCTGACCGCAAACCACCCTGATCGTGCACACAGCCTAGCGCCAACCCTGCTGATCACGGGAAACACACGGCGAGCTGGCGAATTCCATGGCCGAAGCCGTGCACTGGCGGTGGTCCAGGCCGTGATGGCCGCGGCGTGCCGTTCGGGCGGTGTTGAACGGCACGCCGCGGGGCTGGACGTGCTTCAGGTGACGATGTCGCGGCGGCGGAACCCGGCTAGCCCGACAGCGACCAGAGCGGCCGCGACGGCCAGCAGGATCACGATGGGCAGCGCGCGGACCTCGGCGCCTGGGAGCTGCGGGACGTGGCCGAAGGGGGAGAGGTCGGCCATCCAGTCCGGCCATTGGAACAGCCCGCCGAGCGTGCCGACCACCAGGGCGTACACCAGTACCGCCCACGCCAGGGCGATGGCTCTCGGGGCCAGCCCGTACAAGGCGATCACCAGCGCCGCGGTGATCCACACCGCCGGGACGTAGACGAGCGCGGCACCGAGCAGCCGGGGGAGCATCGCGGCGTCGCCGAGCGTGGCCGCCGCGGCGACACCCAGGCCCAGGGCACTGAGCAGCAGCAGGAAGGCGGCGCCGAGCAGCGCGACGGTCAGGTGGGAAGCGGCCCACCTGGTCCGGGACACGCCGGTGGCCAGGACCGGTTCCGCGCGTCCGGCGGACTCTTCGCCCTGCGCGCGCTGCGCGGCCAGGATCGCGTAGACCGACACGATCATGGCGAGGATGGAGACGATGACCGTCAGCCACGAGTCGACGATGCTCTTGCCTGGGAGTTCCTCGATCCAGTCGCGGACCGTCCCGCTGTCGGCGGCCATGTCCTCCACGCTGCTCACCAGCGACCCGTACACCAGCCCGGCGGTCAGCATCGCCAGGCTCCACCACAGCAAGGCCGCGCGCTGGAGCCGCAGCGCGAGCCCGAGCGGTGTGGACAGCAACGGTGACGCGGTCGGCGGCCCGGGACGCGGCCGCAGCAGCCCGGCGCCCAGGTCGCGCCGTGCGGCCAGGCGGTAGGCGAGGGCGATCAGCGCCGCGGTGACCGCGATCGCGATGCCGAGCGGCCACCAGCGCTCGTCGACGTAGGCGCGGGTGGCCTGCGCCCAGCCGATCGGGGACGGCCAGGACAGCGCACCGTTGCTCATGTCGCCTACCGCGCGCAGGGCGTAGGCGGTGCCCAGCAGTGCTCCGGCGATTCCGGCCGCGCCCCGGGCGTGCTCGGTCACCTGTGCGGTGACGGCGGCGACGCCGGTGAACACCAGGCCGGTGGCGGTGACGGCGGCGGCGAAGGCGATCGAGCCGGTCCAGGTGATGGACTCCACGCCGCTGGAACCGAGGCCGACGGCCAGCAGCGCGCCGAGGAGGAGGTTCGCACCGGCGACCACGGTCAGGGTGGCGGTGAGCGGGGCGTGCCGCCCGACCGCGTTGGCGCGGACGAGTTCGGCGCATCCGGTCTCCTCCTCGGCCCGGGTGTGCCGGGTCACCAGCAGGACGCTCATCAGTGCCGCGAAGATCGCGACGTAGAGGAGCATCTCGTTGGAGAGCATCGCACCGTAGGTGTAGTCGTCCAGGCCGTGCCCGGGGCCGGCGAGCGCGGCGCCGGTGGGGGAGTCCATGAGGTCCGCGCGGGCCTGCCGCTCCTTTGCCGAGGGGTAGGTGGTGGTGAAGCTCGACACTGACGAGACGGTGCTGAGCACCAGCGCGGCGATCCACACGGGAAGGCGGACTCTGTCACGGCGCAGCGTGAACCGAACGAGCGTCGCGGTCCCGCGCAGGGAGCCGGCGCGGTGGTGCCGTGGCGGCGCTGCGACCGCCGTCGCGGCGGCCATCACGCCTCGTCCTGTCCGCGCCGCCCGCCGGGCGTGGTCGGAGGGACGGTCCGCGTCGCGGGCGCGGCCAGGGCGGGATCGTCCTGGTAATGGCGCAGGAACAGCTCCTCAAGGGTGGGCGGCCGGCTGGTCAGGGACCGGACGCCGCTCCTGGTCAGCAGCTTGAGCGCTTCGTCCAGGCGATCGGTGTCGACTTCGAAGTCGATCCGGTTGCCGTCGATCTTCGGGTCGTGCACGCCGGGCAGCCCGGCGATCCCGTCCGGAGGGCCGGCCAGCTCGGCGTGGATGGACGTGCGGGTCAGGTGGCGCAGGTCGTCGAGCGTGCCCGTCTCGACGGTGCGGCCGTTGCGGATGATGGTGACGCGGTGGCACAGCGCTTCGACCTCGCTGAGGATGTGGCTCGACAGCAGCACCGTCCGGCCTTCACCTGCCTGTTCCAGGACGCAGTCGCGGAAGACCTCCTCCATCAGCGGGTCCAGCCCGGAGGTGGGCTCGTCGAGGATCAGCAGTTCGACGTCGGAGGCCAGCGCGGCGACGAGCGCCACCTTCTGCCGGTTGCCCTTGGAGTAGGCGCGGCCCTTCTTCTTGGGATCGAGTTCGAAGCGTTCGAGCAGGTCGGCGAGGCGGGTCTTGTCGAGTCCGCCGCGCAGCCGGCCGAGGAGGGCGATCGCCTCGCCGCCGGACAGGTTCGGCCAGAGGGTGACGTCTCCGGGGACGTAGGCGAGCCGCCGGTGAAGTGTCGTGGCGTCTGCCCAGGGGTCACCGTCCAGGAGGCGGACCGATCCGGCGTCGGCGTGCAGCAGGCCGAGCAGGACGCGGATCGTGGTCGATTTCCCGGCGCCGTTGGGGCCGAGGAAGCCGTGGATCTCGCCGGTGGCGACGTTGAGGTCGAGACCGTCCAGAGCATGGGTACGACCGAATGACTTGTGCAGGCCGGTAATGGAGATGGGGTCGTTCATCGGGACTCCTTCTGCGTCGGTATGCGACAGCGAAACGGAGTTGCCGGTACACAGGAGAAACCCACCGGAGTGCAGGCGTGATCACCGACGATCACGTATTCCGAAGGCGTGATCGAACGGAATTGCGGCAGCTACCGGCGGTGGTGTCCGGCTCCCGGACGGGGCGGGTCGGAATCGGCTTTGCGGGCCGCGGCGTGGGCGGACGACAGCCGTCCCACCGGACCTGGCGTGGAAGGTGCGAGCAGCTCTAGAACGGCAGGTCGTCCGGCTACCTGGACGACGCACGCGGCCGGCCGATCCGAACCGGCACCCTGCGATGTGCTCACAACCCTAAGCTACACATCGTCCAAAGCCTTTTAAAGCGTCTTGCGTGAATTCGGCGGCTCGTGCCCGGGGTGAACGAGGAAGGCAAAGAGGTCGGCACGGTCACGCTGTCGCCTGTTCGATTGCCCCCTTCCTGCTGTTTCCCGTCCCGTATGCGGTGGCGTTGAGTCAGAGCAAGGAAATCAGCAGGAAGAGGCCGAGAAGCAGGGCGACCCACATGACCATGACGTCGGTGGGCCACGGCACACCGAGCCACCCTCGCGCCTGCAGAGGCCGGAAGGCGATGGTGGAGGTGCGCTCCGCCTTCCGCCGTAGGGGTTTGCCGATCTGGTCCCGCATGTGCGTCGCCCCCCGGAGTCCCGTGCGCCAGAGGCGGGGCAGGTAGCGGCGGTAGAGCACGTCGGCGTCCAGGTTCACCGAGGGCAGTTCGGGCGGGTAGAGACCGGTCCGCATCAGCACGGTGAACGCCATCGAGGCGAGCAGCAGGAGCTGCACCTGGTTCACCACGTGAGGAACCGTGTAGGCCGAGTAGTCCATCTCGTGGGGCAGCAGGCCGTACAGCAGGTTCGGCGCCACTCCGATGGTGATGGAGCAGGCCGCCGCCAGGCCCATGGCGACGCGCATGTTCAGCGGTGCCTCGGCGACCCGGTGTCCCCGGTCATGGGCGAAGAAGGCGAAGAAGGGGATCTTGATTCCGGCGTGGTGGAAGACCCCGGCCGAGGCGAACAGGAGCAGCAGCCACACGGCGGTGCGGTGCTCCTCCGCGACCGCCTCCATGATGATCGATTTGGTGGCGAATCCGGAGAAGAGCGGGAACGCGGAGATGGACGCGGCTCCGACGACGCACAGGATCATGGTCTGCGGCATGGACTTGTAGAGCCCGCCCAGTTCTGAGCCCTTGGTCGTTCCGGTGCGCAGCATCACCGCGCCCATGCTCATGAACAGCAGGCCCTTGAACAGGATGTCGGCGAACGCGTGCGCGGCCGCGCCGTTGATCCCGAGCGCGCCGCCGACCCCGACCGCGGCGACCATGAAACCGAGCTGGTTGATCATGCTGTACGCCAGCACCCGGCGCAGGTCGTTCTCGATCACGGCGTAGAAGATCGGGAAGCAGGCCATCGCCACGCCCACCCACACCAGCGCCCCGGTTCCGGGGAAGCCGCGGGCCAGCACGTAGACGGCGAACTTGGTGGTGAAAGCCGACAGCGCCACAGTGCCGACGACGGTGGCCTCCGGGTAGGTGTCCTGCAGCCAGGCGTGCAGGACGGGGAAGGCGCACTTGATCCCGACGGCGAGGAGGATCAGCACGCCCCCGGCTCCGGACACCCCGATGAAGCCGAACTCCACACCGACCCCGGACCGCACGTGCAGGACGATGCCGCCCAGCATCAGCAGGCCCGAGACGACCTGCGCGACGAGATAGCGCATCCCCGCGCGGTAGGCCCGCTCGGTGCGCCGCGCCCAGATCAGGAACACCGAGGACAGCCCGGCCAGCTCCCAGAAGACGAAGAGCGTGAGCAGATCCCCGGCGAGCGCCCCGCCGACCGCGGACGAGGCGTAGACGGGGATCACGGTCTGCTGCAGCCGGTCCCGCACATTCAGGGCGTAGATCATCGAGATGAAGGCCGCCACGAGGAAGGCCGTCGCGAAGACCCGCGCCAGGGCGTCCACCCGCAACGGCTCCAGCTCAAGGCCGAGCATCTCGAAGCCGCCGTGGACGCCCTCGGGCAGAGTCCACAGGATCACCAGCGCAGCGAGCGGAAGCAGCATCATCCAGGCCGCGCGCACCCGGCCGTTCAGTAGCGGAATGGGCAGCGCGCCGGCGATGAGGAGCAGCGCCGGGTTAATCGTCATCGTCGGTCCGCTCTGGCGACTCGTAGAAGTCCTCGCGGCGCATCAGCACGCGGCGCAGCTGCTTGGCCACCAGCACCAGGGTCACGCTGCCGACGAAACCGAAGGCGGCGTAGAAGCCGAAGACGTTCTCGACATCGAAGAACGGGTGCTTGGTGTAGAGCAGATCGGCGAGGAACACCAAGGCGCACAGGATGTAGAGGCCATGGACGATGCGGTCGACGTTGCGGGGCTCGTCCAGCCAACGATGATCGTCTTTCACGGCGACTCCAGGACCTCGTTGAGAGGGGCGATGACCGCATCGGCTCCGGCGAACAGGGCCACGCAGGCCACGGCGGTGAGGACCAGCGGGAGGACCAGGGTCCACGGCGCCTCACCAGAGCCGTCCGGCTCCATGGGCGGTCGGAAGAACGCCCGCACCGGGATCGGCATCAGGTAGGCCAGCGACAGCAGGGACCCCGCCAGCAGGACGCCGAACATCACGGTCTGCCCGGCGTCGGCCGCTCCCAGAAGGAGCAGCCATTTGCTCCAGACACCGCCCAGCGGAGGCAGCCCGACGATGGAGACCGTGGCGACCAGGAAGGCCCCGAACGTCCAGGGCATGGCGCGGCCGAGCCCGTCGAGCTCGCTGACCCGTGTCCGGTTCGTCGCGGTGTAGACGGCACCGGCGCAGAAGAACAGAGTGATCTTCGCGGCGGCGTGGTTGACGATGTGCAGCGCTCCTCCCGTGGCGGCGAGGTCGTTGGCCAGCGTGGCGGCGAGCACGATGTAGGCGAGCTGGCTCACCGTCGAGTAGGCCAGCCGTTCCTTGAGATCGTTGCGAGTGACCGCGATCAGTCCCGCCCCGAGCAGTGTGACCGCCGCGACCCACATCATCGGCTCCGCCGCTCCGGTGACGTCGAGCGTGTCCAGGCCGAAGACGTAGATCGAGACCTTCAGCACCGTGAAGACGCCCGCCTTGACCACCGCCACGGCGTGCAGCAGGGCCGACACCGGAGTGGGCGCGACCATGGCTCCGGGCAGCCAGCGATGGAAAGGGAACAGCGCCGCCTTCCCGATACCGAACAGGTAGAGCGCGTACAACACGGTCAGGGTGGCGGTGCCCGCCGTGCCCTCCAGGATCCCCCCGGGGACGAAATCCGTGGTCCCGGCCAGGATCGCCGTCCACACAAGGGCCGGAAGCAGCAGGCCGATCGAGGTCGTCAGCAACAGCACCAGATAGACGCGTCCGCCGCGTTTGGCCTGTTCGTTGCCCGAGTGGATGACCAGCGGCCAGGTCGACAGCGTCAGGACCTCGTAGCCGATGAACAATGTGGCCAGGTTGCCGGCGAACGCGATCCACAGCGCCGCCGCGATGGACAGGGCGAAGAAGAAGTAGAAGCGGGTCTGGCGGCGCTGCAGGTTTCCGCGCATGTAGCCGATGGCGTACAGGGTCGTCACCGGCCAGAGCAGTGCGGCGACGGTCGCGAACAGCAGCCCGAGCGGCTCCAGGGTGAACACCAGCGAGATGCCCGGCAGCCAGTCCCACAGCCGGAAACGCAGCCCGTCGCCCACCGCCGGCCACAGCGAGAGCACCATCCCCGCCACCACCACGCCGGCCACCAGCGAGGCAGCCTCGCGCAGGTTGGAACGGCGCCGGAGGGCAAGTACCGCCAGACCGCCCAGCAGCGGCACCGCCACAGCGGCCGGCAGGGCGACCGCGGCGTCGGGCGACAGCCAGCCGGCGCCGGCGGACTGGACGCTCATTCCGCGACCCCCAGCAACGCGGCCGCGGCGTCTTCGGCCAGACCCATCGGCCAGCCCGGTGCGAGACCGAACACCAGTGACAGCAGGACGAGGGCCCAGGTCGCGGCGGCCATGGACGCCGGTGGTCTCGCAACCGCCACGGGCTCCGGCTCGGCGGGCCGGCGGAACCACCCGATCTCGATGACCCGCCCCACGTAGACCAGGGACAGCAGGGAGCTGATCAGCAGCACCGCGAGGACCGCCCAGCGACCGTCCTCGATGAGCGCCTCCGCGAGCACCCACTTGCTGACGAACCCGGCCGTCGGCGGCACGCCGACCAGCCCGAGCCCGGCCAGCACGATCGCGGCGAACGTCCACGGCATGCTCCGGCTGAGCCCCGCCATCGCCGGCAGCCGCGCCGAACCGAGCCGCAGCACCACGATCCCCACCGCGGCGAACAACGCGCCCTTGATCAACGCGTGATTGATGATGTGCAGGTACGCGGCGGTCAGGCCGTCGGCGGTCGCGAGACTCAGACCGGCGACGATGTACCCGACCTGGGCGATGCTCGACCAGGCCAGCAGGTACTTGAAGTCCGACTGGAAGCAGGCGACGGCGGAGGCGACCAGCATGGCCAGGCAGGCCAGCAGCAGCCCGATCTCGGTGACCGGCATCCTGCCGAAGACCAGCGCCGCCCCGAAGACACCGAACGCGAACCGCAGCAACGCGTAGATCGCCACCTTGGTGTTGGTGGCCGACAGGAACATGGCGACCGCCGACGGTGCCTCCGCGTAGGCGTCCGGCAGCCAGGCGTGCAGGGGGAACAGGGCCATCTTGATGGCCAGCCCCACGAACACGAAGATGACCGCCGCGGCCAGAGCGCGGTTGCCGTAGATGTCCGGGAGCCGCTGCGCCAGATCGGCCATGTTGAGCGTCCCGGTCACGGCGTAGGCCAGCCCGATGCCGATCAGCACGAACGTGGCGCCGATGGTTCCGACGATCAGGTACTGCAACGCGGCCAGAAGGGCACGCTTGCGCCGTCCCATGGCGACCAGCGCGTACGAGGACAGCGACGTGATCTCCAGGAAGACGAAGGCGTTGAAGGCGTCACCGGTGGCCGTGATCCCGAGCAGACCCGTCAGGTTCAGGCAGAGGCAGGCGTAGAACAGCGGAACCTTCGGCGACTCGATCTCCGCCGCGATGCTCCGCCGGCTGTAGACGGCCGCGGCCAACCCGATGGCCGACACCAGGATCAGCACCGGAACGTTGGCCTTGTCGATCACGTACTCGATGCCCGCCGGCGGCCGCCACCCGCCCATGTCGTAGCGGAACACCTCGCCCCGGGCGACATGCCAGGCCATCACCGAAGCGCAGGCCAGCGACGCCGCCGATGCGGTCAGGAACAGCAGCCAGGCGACCGTCCGGGAACGCAGCAGCACGCACAGCGGAGCGCACAGCAACGGGATCACGACCTGCAGCGCGGGCAACTGGGCCGTCACGACGAATTCCCGTCGAGCGGAGCTCGTCCGTTGGATGGTGGTGGGTGGGGGCTGGAGGACGGTCCGTCGTCGGCCTTGTCCCGCTCGATGACCTCGTCCTCCTCGAGCGTGCCGTAGGCCTCATAGATCCGCACCGCGAGCGCGAGCCCCAGCGATGTGGTGGCGACACCGACGACGATCGCCGTGAGGATCAGGACATGCGGCAGTGGATGGGAGTAGGTTTCGACGCCCTTCTCGATGATCGGCGCATGGCCTCCCTTGACCTTCCCGAGGGAGATGTAGAACATGAACACGCCGATCTGGAAAAGGTTCAGGCCGATCAGCTTCTTCACCAGGTTGCCGTGGCTGATGACCGTGTACAGGCCGATCACCATCATGGTGAAGGCGAACCAGTAGATGTAGTGGCCGCCGATCACCGGCGCGCTCCACGATTGGCGAAACTATAGAACACCGCGATCAGCACGGCCGCCACCGTGATTCCCACCCCGGTCTCGATGACCAGGATCCCGAGATGCTGACCTTCCTTGGGGTGGTCGGGTACCAGAGTGCCGTAGTCGAGGAACGAGCCGCCCAACGCCATGTTCACGATGCCGAGACCGGCATAGAGCAGCACGCCGGCCGGCAGGAGGGCCAGCATCGCCGGCCATGGCAGGACGCGTTCGACACTTCTGATGCCGAAGACCAGTCCGTAGAGGACGAAGCCGGCCGCGAAGATCACACCCGCCTGGAACCCTCCGCCCGGACCATAATCACCATGGAAAAGAACATAGAAGGCGAAAATGAGTATGAAGGGCATCAATATCTTGCTGGCGACACGAAGGACTCGGTACTCGCTCATCACGTTCGCGCGCGCTTCGTCGCGCACTTCATCCCCGTCGCGGTCGGTGCGCCGCCGTGTCCGCATCAACAGGAGCGGCACGGTGACTCCCGCCGTGAAAATCACGACCAATTCGCCTAGGGTGTCATAGCCGCGATAGCTGGCCAGAACTGCTGCGACGGTGTTCGGAATACCGACGTCCTCCTGTGAATCCTGAAGATAGGTCTCGGTCACCGGATGGGTCTGAACGGGTGTGTCCGGTTCGGCGAACGACGGCAGGTCCTGGCTCGCGTAGACCAGGGTGGCGCCCAGCAACAGGGCCACCGCGGCGCCCGACCAGAGCTTGCGGGGAGGCGTGACCGCCTCTCGTGAACGGGTCAGGGCCAGCGCGACGAGGAACAGGACCGTGCTGATCCCCGTCCCCACGGCCGCTTCGGTGATGGCCACGTCCAGCGCGTCCAGTGACACGAACAGGCTCGCCGACAGCAGCCCGGCCAGCGCCGTCAACATGGTCGCCTCGTAGAGCGCACGCAACCGGGTGACCGCGATCGCGGTCGCCACGAGCAGGGCGAACAGCGAGACGTTCATCAGCACCAGCAGCGACATCAGCGGCGGCTCTCGCCTTCGGCGGGGAGCCGCTCGCCGTCCCGGCGCGCAGCCTGTGCGAGCGCATGCGCGGCGGTCGGGCCCGTCAGCATCATGAACAACAAGATCAACACCAGTCTGACCGCGCCCTGCCAGCTTTCCACCTGCAGGAGCAGCCCCAGGATCAGCAGGCTCGCTCCGGCGGTGTCGGTGAGGCTGCCGGCGTGCGTGCGCGTGTAGAAGTCCGGGAACCGCAACAAGCCGACGCCCCCCGAGACCACCAGCGCGCAACCGGCCAGCAGCAACGCGCCGCTCGCGGCATCGATGAGCAGGGAGACGTTCACGCCGCCTTCCCCTCGCCGGGCTCGGGCAGCAACTCCTCAAGGTGGGTCAGGCGCAACACGGCGATCGTGGTCACGAAATTGACCAGTGCGTAGAGCAACGCGATCTCGAATATGTACGATCGGCCTGAAATCGTTCCGAGCACCGCGATGAAGAGAACGGTCTTCGTTCCGAATACATTGATCGCCAGTATCCTGTTGTAAAGCCTCGGCCCCATGAATGCTCTGGTCAGAGCCAGGGCCATGGCGACGAGAAGCGCGACGACGGCGGCGACGAGCATCACCGCGCCTCAAGCCTTGTGACTCGGTCCAGCATCGCGCCGCCCTCCAGTTCGGTGAGGCCCTCCTGGTGAATGCTGTGAACCTCGATATCCTCCTCCCGAAAAGAAACCGAGAGCGTACCCGGCGTCAATGTGATCGAGTTCGCGTAAACGACCTTCGACATGTCCGACAGACCGGTCGTCGGCATCGTGCCGACCACGGGACGGGGCCGCCTCCGCGGCGACCACACCAGTCGCACGACCGTCAGCGCCGAAAGCAGGATCTGGCCACCCAGCCACAGCAGATAGCGCGGCAGGCGCGGCACCAGCCGCAGGGGGAGACTCTCCTCGTCGATGACCGCCATTCGCAGTACCACCCAGACCACCAGAACCACGGAGAATGCGCCAAGTATCAGCAGCAGCGGCGTATAGTGCCCGGATATCACCAGCCAGAAGGCCACGAGCAACGGCACCAGTTGCAGCGCCGTGGCGCGACGTCTCGAATCTCGCGCATTCCTTGCGGACATCGTTCTCCCGTACCGATCCTCCACCTGGACTGTGGACGATCTTCGAGCGTGGCGAGGGGGCCTGCCGTTGTATGACTCCGCCGATCATGCGCCGTTCAGGTCGCGACCTGCTTCACCGACGCGCATGGTCCGCGGGACCGGCGCAGGGAACGAGGTGACGAGTGCGGCGTTCGCCCAGACGTTTCGCTTATCTGGTACACCGAAGCGGGGAGCCTGGCCGGTCTCGGTGACGCGGGGCTACCGGCTGCCCGCGGCCGAGCCGTGAAGGCGGTGAGTGGGAAGGTCATGGACGCACTCCGAGAGACGTTCGGTCAGGACTCGCCGACCAGACTTCCCGGCACACCAGTTCACGACCCTAACGGGATTCGCGCCAGATGACCACACAGGCACTCTGGTGATCATTACCTCAACCGGGACTGGCTCGGCGCCGTCCTGCTCGCGTGCCGAACCCGGAGCGAGACGGCGGCCCACGAGCCCGGACGGCCCCGGCGTGATCGCCGGATGACGCTGAAGCTGGCGGCGGCCGAGTGCGTGACCCGGCGACGCCGTAGCCGGGTCACGCACGCCGCTATCGTCGCGGCAACAGCGCGGTCGTCGACCCGCGTTCCTCGCCAACCGTGCCCAACGATTCCGCTGCAGCAGGGCGGCCCCGCCCACTGGATCCTTGGTGCTCCCCGAGCCGCACCACCACGGTGCACACCGAACACGGCAACCGGGATCAACTTCGCGAAGCGTGGGGCCGCCCTTGGCACGGGCGATGCTCCGCGCGGGGGCTCACCGCCGGTCTGGTGACAGATCGTCGTCTGGCGGCCGTGAGGTGCTGGTCTGCGTTCGGTGCCACCCGGCTGACGGTCGTGAGCGGACATTCGGCGTCGGCCGGTGCGCTGGTGAGCGGCGCCGATCACGCGAAGCGGGCGCGGCCGATCGGTGGCTCTCGTTAGGCATTCGATGGGATTCCCGTTAGGGTCGTGACCTGGTGTGCCGGGAAGTCTGGTCGGCGGTTCTCGTCCGATCGTCCCGGGGGTGCCGATGACCGCTCTGCTCGCCGTGTTCGCGGCTCTGCTGCTGTTGGCGGTCCTGGTGTCGAGCCTGGCCAACCGTACGGTTCTGTCGACCGCGGCGCTGTTTTTGGTGGGCGGGTTCCTGCTCGGTGACGGTGTCGGCGGGGTGGTGTCGGTTCAGCCCGGCGATTCGCTGGTGTACGGGCTGGCCGAGCTTGCGCTGTTCGCGGTGCTGTTCGCCGATGGGATGCATGCCGGGTGGCCGGACCTGCGCAGCGCCTGGCGGCTGCCGGGACGGGCGCTGGGCTGGGGTCTGCCGCTGACCCTGGTGGTGACCGCCGCTCTGGCGCATTACGTCGTGGGCTTGGGCTGGGTGGAGTCGTTGCTGATCGCGGCGGTGCTCACCCCGACCGACCCGGTGTTCGCGGCCGCGCTGGTGGGCAACGACAAGGTGCCGCCGCGGCTGCGGCATCTGCTGAATGTGGAGTCCGGTGTCAACGACGGGCTGATCCTGCCGTTCGTGGTGCTGTTCTTGGCCGTCGCGCAGGGCTCGGACGATCTGCATCTGGGCGAGCTGGGTTCCGAGCTCGCGCTCGGCCTGGTCATCGGGGTGGCCGTGCCGTGGGCGGCGATCATGCTGGAGCGCACCCGGCTGTTCGCCACCTCTCCCCAGTACGAGCCGCTCAACGCGGTCGCGATCGGGCTGCTGGTGCTGGCGCTGGGCAAGGCCACGCACGGCAACCTGTTCCTGGCGGCCTTCGCCGCCGGTGTCACCGTGGCCACCATCGGCGACCGGCATCGTCAGGCGTTCGAGGAGTTCGGCGGGCTGGTCGCCGAACTGCTCAAGCTGGCCGCGCTGCTGATCTTCGGTGCGCTGCTGACCCCGGCGTTCCTGGGCGAGGTCGGCTGGGCGGGCTGGGTCTTCGCGGTGCTGGCCCTGGTGCTCGCGCGGCCGGTGGCGATCTGGGTGTCGTTCCTACGGTCCGGGTTGACCGCGCGTGAGCAGGGCGCGGTGATGTGGTTCGGGCCCAAGGGGTTCGCGTCGGTGGTGTACGGGCTGCTGGTGCTGGAATCGGGCATCTCGGCCGCCGACCAGATCTTCCATCTCGTCGCGGCCACCATCGTGCTGTCGATCCTGGCGCATTCGTCCACCGACGTCCTGGTGGCGCGGGGCTTCGACGACGAACGCGAGGTACCCGCCTGGTTCGGGCCGGTGCTCAGCCGGGCCCGGACCCTGGGCCGCAGACCCAGCCCACCCACCGACC
>NZ_SMJX01000409.1 GCF_004348535.1 Actinomadura sp. KC216 | reverse complement strand
GTCGTCGGCCTCGTCCTCGCCGAAACCCACCGGGACGCGCGGCGAGATCACCTTCAACGTCGAGGGCAGCGGCACGGTCGCCTCGCTGAGCTACATGGTCAACGGGCAGACCACGAAGCTGGAGGACGTGAAGCTGCCCTGGCGGAAGACGGTCCCGATGCCGCTCTGGCCCCCGCGGATCACGTGGAAGCTGGCGTACCGGGCCCCGTCCGGCGGGAGCAGCTTCACCGTCGAGGTGGACGGCAACAACGTCATGGGCGGGCAGGGGAGCGCGGGCGCCAACCTCGGCGCCGAAGGCGTCTACTGACCTGGGCGCCGAAGGCGTCCACCGGGCCCGGCCCTCCCCCTGCCATGACGACGGCGGGACCCCTCCCGCGATGCCGGGTTACGCTGAGCGCGGGCGTGCACGCAGAGAGGACAGGGGTCGCATGTCGACGATGATGCGGAAGCCGCAGGGCAAGGTCGACATCCTTCCGGAGGAGATCGGGAGCCTGGCCACCGGCCTGCCCCCGGCCGAGCCCGGGACGCTGTTCGTCAAGGGCTCGAACGGCGGGATGCGGGTGTCGCCCGACGCCCGGTTCAACGTCGTGTTCGGACGGTGCGCGCCGGACGTCCACGTCTGCGTCGGCGGGGACGACACGCGCGTCAGCCGGCAGCACGGCATCATCACCCGCGAGCACTCCCGCTGGGTGCTGTACAACCTCGGCAAGCTCGCCATCCGGTTCCCCGGGTCGCGGCTCGTGCTCGGCGGGCACCGGGCGGAGCTGCCGGTCATGTACACGCCGCTGTTCATCGTCTCGCCCGGCCAGGAGCATCTCCTTGAGGTGCGGATCGCGGCAGGGCGGGCCTCGTCCGGCCCGATCGACGTGCATGAGCTCGCGACCTACGACCCGGAGGACCCCGACGCCGAGCGCGCGAACGCCGAGCGGGCCCTCACCGAGCGCGCGAACCCGTGGCGGCTCAGCGACCAGGAGCGGCTCGTCCTGGTCTGCCTCGCCCAGCGGTACCTGCGGCAGGAGCCCTGGCCGCAGCCGCTCACCTGGGCGCAGGTCGCCGACGAGATCGGCCGGCTCCGCCCGGCGGAGAACTGGAACTGGCGGAAGGCCGCCCGCGTCGTCACCGAGGTCCGCAACCGGCTCAGTCCGCACGTGGGCGGGCTGCGCGAGGAGGAGATCCCGCCGCCGATCGGCAACGCGCTGAACCACAACCTGATCGTCGCGCTGCTGGTCCACACCAGGCTCCGCACCCAGGACCTCGCCCTCATCGACGGCTAGCGGACGGAGCCCACCGGCCCGCCGGGATGCCGGGCCGCCGAACCGCCGGGTCGTGGGGTCGGTTCGGCGGCCCGGTCAGGCGGGCTGGGTCAGGCGGCGGGGAGGCGTGCGGCGGCCGCACCGCCCAGACGCGTCGCCATCGAGCACAGCCGCTCCGTGGGCGGGTCGCCCTCCACGACGAGGTACAGCATCTCGATCGCGTCGTCGCCGTGCTGGTCGGCGTACTCGCGGTGGACGACCCGGACGAGGCACGTCCCCCCGCCCTCCCCGTCCGGTTCGACGAACGCGCGGTGCGTGCCGAACCGGGTGGGGCTGCCGTCCTCGGCGGTGAGCGGCTGGCCGCGGTCGAACCGCAGCTTGACCTGGATGTCCTGGGTGGTGCTGTGCCACCTGCATTCCCAGCCGCCGTAGCGGACCTCGGGATCGCGGGCGTCGATCCCGGGGACGACGTCGAGCGCGTCGTTGCCGAGCATCGTGCAGGCGTCCTTGTGCGCCAGCGACTGCGGCGGGAACGGCGGCGTCCGGCGCGGGATCGGGCCGCGGTTCAGCACCGCGACCGCGGAAGCGACGGCGGTGTCGGCGATCGGGCAGAGCGGCGCGGGGGCGTCCCCGGGCCGCGGCTCCTCGACCTGCCGGGCGTCGATCGAGATGGTGGTGCCGCCGTCCGGGGACGGCAGGACCAGCATCCGGCCGCACTCGTCCTCTTCGGGCGGCTCCGCGAGCACCCGGACGCGTCCCATCGTCCGTGCCGGGCCGCCGCGTCCCGTCTCCGGGCCCGAGCCGCTCGCCATGCCGATCCTGACGTCGATGACGTCGTTCACGAGGACGTCGCACCGGTCGAAGTTGCCGTAGTCGTTGTCGAGTTCCGCCTCGCCGAACCTGCCGAGCGCGGCGGGGTCGGCGAGCGCGCAGGGGTCGGCGGTGCGCGGGTCGCCGATCAGCGACGCGGGCTTCTGCCGCGCGGGCGCCTCCTCGCCGCCCGAGGGGATCACGACCGCGGCCGCGACGGCCACCGCCGCGACCGCGACCACCGCCGCCGCGACGCCCCGCGGATGCCGCCGGACGAAACCCGCCGGACGCCCCCACCCCGTGCCGTCTTCCTGTTCTTCTCCGCGTTTCTCCTCGGTGCTCGGGCCGTCGTTCTCGGTCGGCGCGGAGTGGCCGGGCAGTTCCGGCCGGTCGGCGCCGGCCACCTCGTCCAGCATCCGGCGCGCCTCGTCCGCGCCGGGCCGGTCCTCCGGTGCCGCCCGCATCAGCGCGTCGAGGACGCCGCCCAGCGGACCCAGACCGCCGTAACCGGGCGCGGCGCCGGGAGGCTCGCCCATGACGAGGGCGTAGACCGTGGCGCCCAAGGAGTACACGTCCGACGCCGGTTCCGGGTGGCCGCGCAGGACCTCGGGCGCGGCGAACGCGGGAGTGTGGCTGACGGGGCCGCTCGGCGTGATCGTGTCCGTGCCGCCCAGCCGGTAGGCGGCACCGAAGTCGGCGAGCTTGGCCGTCCTGTCCTCGGTGACGACGATGTTGCCCGGCTTGACGTCGCAGTGCACGATGCCCCGGGCGTGCAGGGCCGCTAAGGCGGCGGCGATCTGCGCGCCGACGCGGGCCGCGGCCTCCGGGGACATCGGGGGCCACGCGTCCAGGCTGCCGCCCGGCACGTGCTCCAGGACGAGCCAGGACGTCACCTGCCCGCCCTCCTCCTCCGCCTCTTCGACGATGTCGTGCAGCGTGACCACATGCGGATGGTCGAACCGCGCCTGTGCGCGCGCCTCCGACCACAACCGGTCGAGGGCACCGGACCGGTCGTCGCGGAACGCGGCCCGCTTGAGGACGACGGTGCGCGGCAGCCGGGTGTCCTCGGCGTGCCACACCTCGCCGGTCCCGCCGCGGATGGGTCCCTTGACGAGCCGGTACCGTCCGGCGATCAGCGCTCCCAACCGCACTGTGACTCCCCTCAGCCGATCGGCCGACGCGGTCCATTCGCGACATACCCGGCGATGACCGGCGTCGCGCGACCAACCTACTGGGTGACGGTCCGGACACACGCGGTTTCTCGGGCACGCGAATCGGGGCCCCCGGGGTTGTCGCGGCCGTCCGGAAGGCTTAGCTTCGACGTCACCGCGGTGACCACCCGGTACCCCTCCGTCACGGTGTTCTCGCGGCCGCACCCGCCGGAGTCGCATATGAATCCCCCGCTCATTCGCACCCCGGCAGCGCCCGTTCTGATCGGCCGTTCGGGAGAGCTGCACTCCTTGCTGGAGGCCGTCACGCACCCGCCGGCCGTGGCCCTCGTGGAGGGCGAGGCCGGGATCGGCAAGACCCGCCTCATCAACGAGGCGCTCCGGCATCCGTCGGCGCGCGGGCGCCGGGTCCTGTCCGGCAACTGCCATCCGCTCCGCGAGCCGTTCCCGTACGGACCCGTCTTCGAGCTACTGCGCCACCTGGCCGGTGACCAGGCCGCGTTCTCCGGGAACCGGACCGCGCCGGCCGGGGGCCGGGGCGCCGGGCTCAGCCCCGTCTGCGGTGCCCTGCGTCCCTACCTGCCCGAACTCACCGACCGGCTGCCGCCCGCGCCCGACCCGCTGCAGGACGTCCGCGCCCGCGAGCATCGGCTGTTCCGCGCCGTCCGGGCCCTGCTGGACGCGCTCGGCGACACCGTGATGGTCGTCGAGGACCTGCACTGGGCCGACGACGGCACCCGCGACCTGCTGCGCTTCCTGGTGGACGACCCGCCCGCCGGGCTGTCGGCGGTGCTCAGCTACCGCCGGGAGGACCTGCCCGGCGCGCGGCTCCCGCTGGGCCGCGCGTACCGGCCCCCAGCGGGCACCATCGCGGCGTTCCTGTCGCTGGAGCCGCTCGACGTCCAGGGCGTGCGCGGCATGTTCACCGCGATCACCGGCGTCTCGGAGATCACGACGTCCCTTGCGGACGAGCTGCACCGGCGGACGGCGGGCATCCCGTTCGTGGTGGAGGAGGTCGTCCGGGCCCTGCCCGGCGGGCCCCGGGGGCGCGACGCGGCGGCGGCCGACGGCGGCGTTCTCGGCGGCGAGGTCCTCGACGGCCTGGAGGTGCCCGCGCTCCTCCAGGACGCCATCGCCGACCGGATGAGCCTGCTCTCGCCCGCGGCGGCCGACGCCGTCCGGGCCGCCTCGGTGCTCCGCGTCCCCGCGGGGGAGGCGCTGATCGGCGCCGTGGCGGGCGGAGGGGAGCCGGGGGAGGACGCGCCGTCCGCCGTCCGCGAGGCGCTGCTCGCCGGGGTCCTGCACGAGTGGGGCCAGGACAGGTACGGGTTCCGGCACACGCTCGCGCAGCAGGCCGTCTACTCCGCGCTGCCCGGCCCGGACCGCCGCCTGCTGCACCGGCGGGCGATGCGCGCCATGCAGGCACTGGGGAACGACGAAACGCCGCCGCTCGTCCAGCTCGCCTACCACGCGCGGGAGGCCGGGATGGTGGCCGAGTGGCAGCGCCATGCCGAGGCCGCCGTCGCGGCGGCCCGCGAGATGGGCGACCTCGCCGTCGCCGTGGAACTCCTGGAGGAACTGCTCTCCGACGCCCGGCTCGGGCGCGCGGAACGGGCCCGGATCGCGGTCGAGCTGAGCCGGGACGCGGTGCTCGGGCTCACCCACCGCAGGGCCGTC
The DNA here is from genome assembly GCF_004348535.1 of Actinomadura sp. KC216. Classification (GTDB taxonomy): domain Bacteria; phylum Actinomycetota; class Actinomycetes; order Streptosporangiales; family Streptosporangiaceae; genus Spirillospora. The sequence goes on along the minus strand of NZ_SMJX01000409.1, from coordinate 1,636 downwards.
GAGCTGCTGAGCACCGTCGTCCGGGACGAGCACGTCCCGGACGCCGTGCGCGGCGAGATCAGGCTGAACGTCGGCCTGCTGCTCCGCAACCAGATCGGCGACTACGAGGCGGGCCGGATCTGCATCGAGGCCGCCGTCGAGGAGCTGCGGGACCGTCCCGCGCTCGCCGCCCGCGGGATGGCGGCGCTGGCGATGACGATCTGGGACGACCAGCCCTACGACGTCTGCCGCCGCTGGATCGAGCGGGCCGAGAACCTGGTGGCCGAGGTGAGCGACCCCTGCGACCCCGCCGTGCGGACGGCGGTCCGCGGGAACCATCTGGCGCTGCTGATGTCCGCGGGCGACTCCGCCGTCTGGGCGCAGGCCGAGGCCCTCATCGGCGGCGCCGGAGCGGACACCGACCGGGACACCGATCCGGGCGCCGACCTGGACGCCGATCGCCGGCAGATCGCCCGCGCCTGCGGGAACTTCGCCGACGCCGCCACCTGGCTCGGGCACTACGCGCGGGCGCAGCGGTTCCGCGCCGAGGGCGGGCGGCTCGCCGCCGAGTGCGGCGCCGCGTTCTACGAGGGCATCGTGGACGGCACCGCGCTGCGCCTCGACTGGTACACGGGCCGCTGGGACGGGCTCGCCGAACGGGCGAGGCGGACGCTGGAGGCCGTCCACGGCGTCTCCGGGATCGCGTCCGACGCGCATCTCGTCCTCGGGCTGCTGGCGTCGGCGGTCGGCGACTGGGACACGGCGGCGGAGGAGCTGAACGCCGCCGGGCTCGCCGACCCCGGCAACGCGCCCGTGACCGTCCTCGCCGCCGCCTCGGGCGCCATGACGCGGCTGCGGATCGCCCGCGGCGACCTGGACGAGGGCCGCGCCGAGGCGGAGCGCGGCATCGCCCGGCTGCGCCGGAAGGGCATCTGGGTGTGGGCGGGCGACCTGGTGCCGGTGGCCGTCGCCGCGCTCGTGCGCGGCGGTTCGCCGGCGGAGGCCGAGCGGCTGACCGAGGAGTTCGCCGAGGGCGTCGCGGGCCGGGACGCCCCGATGACCGCCGCCGCGCTGCCCGCGTGCCGGGGCGTCCTCGCGCTGGGGCGCGGACGTCCGGAGGAGGCGATCGAGGCGTTCGCCGCCGCGCACGCGGCCTATGCCGCACTGCCGCAGCCGTACGAGGCGGCCCGCGCCGCGGAGGCCGCGGCCCGGTGCCGGATGACCGCGGGCGACGACGGCGGAGCCCGGGACCTGGCGGCGCTCGCGGAGGAGTTCGCCGCGCTCGGCGCGCTCAGGGACGCCGCGCGCTGCCGCCGGGTGCTGCGCGGGCACGGCGTCGCGGTGCCGTCCCGCCGGGGCCGCCGCGGCTACGGCGACCAGCTCTCACCCCGCGAGAGCGAGGTGGCGCGGCTGGTCGCGCTCGGCCACACCAACCGGCAGATCGCCGACGCGCTGTTCCTGTCGACGCGCACCGTCGAGCAGCACGTCGCGAAGGTGCTGCGCAAGCTCAACGTGAGCTCGCGGGCCGAGGTCAGCCGGATGTGACGCCGTCCGCCCCCCCCGGCACTTGATTACGTAGCACTACCTACCGCAGCACGGATTGTAAGCCCCTGCTCAGACGGCGAAAGTGAACCTCGCCCCCGGCCAGAGCCCACCC
>NZ_SMJX01000408.1 GCF_004348535.1 Actinomadura sp. KC216 | reverse complement strand
GAGGACGGTGGGTAGGCCACAGTCGACGTGCCAGGACGTACGGTCAAGGGAGTTGGAGCGCATGCAGGAGGTTTGGCCCGGGGACCCCTATCCGCTGGGCGCCACCTGGGACGGCACCGGCACGAACTTCGCTCTGTTCTCCGAGGTGGCGGACCGCGTCGAGCTGTGCCTGTTCGACGTCGACGGGCAGGAGACGCGGCTGGCGCTTCCCGAGGTGGACGGGTTCGTCTGGCACGGCTACCTGCCGGGCATCAGCCCTGGACAGCGGTACGGGTACCGCGTGCACGGGCCGTTCGAGCCGCGCGAGGGACATCGCTGCAACCCGGCCAAGCTGCTGCTCGACCCGTACGGCAAGGCGATCGAGGGCGAGGTCCGCTGGCACGAGTCGCTGTTCTCGTACCGGTTCGCCGATCCCGACGTCCTGAACGAGGACGACAGCGCCCCCCACATGCCGAAGAACGTCGTCATCAACCCCTTCTTCGACTGGGGGGACGACCGGCCGCCGCGCGTCCCGTACCACGAGAGCGTCATCTACGAGGCGCACGTCAAGGGCCTGACGAAGCTGCACCCCGGCATCCCGGAGGAGCAGCGCGGCACGTACGCGGGCCTCGCGCACCCGGTGATGATCGACCATCTGCTCGACCTCGGCGTGACGGCCGTGGAGCTGATGCCGGTGCACCAGTCGATCCCCGAGCACGCGCTGGTGGCGCGGGGCCTCGGCAACTACTGGGGCTACAACACGATCGGGTTCTTCGCGCCGCACAACGCCTACGGGTCGTCCGGGCAGCGCGGGGAGCAGGTGCTGGAGTTCAAGGCGATGGTCCGCGCCCTGCACGAGGCGGGCATCGAGGTCATCCTGGACGTCGTCTACAACCACACCGCCGAGGGCGACCACCTCGGCCCGACGCTGTCGTTCCGCGGCATCGACAACGCGTCCTACTACCGGCTCCGCGACGACGACAAGCGCTACCACCTCGACTACACCGGCTGCGGGAACTCGCTGAACGTCCGCAACCCGCACGCGCTGCAGCTGATCATGGACTCGCTGCGGTACTGGATCCTGGAGATGCACGTCGACGGGTTCCGCTTCGACCTGGCGTCCGCGCTGGCCCGCGAGCTGCACGACGTGGACCGGCTCGCCGCGTTCTTCGACCTCGTCCAGCAGGACCCGGTGGTGTCGCAGGTGAAGCTGATCGCCGAGCCGTGGGACGTCGGCGAGGGCGGCTACCAGGTCGGCAACTTCCCGCCGCTGTGGACGGAGTGGAACGGCAAGTACCGCGACACCGTCCGCGACTTCTGGCGCGGGTCGTACGCGACGATGCCGGAGTTCGCGTCCCGGCTGACCGGGTCGTCGGACCTGTACGAGCACAGCGCGCGGCGGCCGTTCGCGTCCATCAACTTCGTGACCTGCCACGACGGGTTCACGCTGACCGACCTCGTCTCCTACGACCACAAGCACAACGACGCCAACGGCGAGGACAACCGGGACGGCACCGACGACAACAGGTCGTGGAACTGCGGCGCCGAAGGCCCGACCCGGGATCCCGCCGTCCTCGACCTGCGCGCCCGCCAGCGCCGCAACTTCCTGGCGACCCTGTTCCTCTCCCAGGGCGTGCCGATGCTCTCCCACGGCGACGAGCTGGGCCGGACGCAGCAGGGCAACAACAACGCCTATTGCCAGGACAACGAGATCGCCTGGGTCCGCTGGGAAGACTCCGGCGACACCGAGTTCGTCCGGACCCTGTCGCAGCTGCGGCACGACCATCCGGTGTTCCGGCGCCGCCGGTTCTTCACCGGGACGGGCACCGGCGCGGCCGCCGACATCGCGTGGCTGACCCCGGCCGGCGAGAGCATGACCGACCACGACTGGAACGTCGGGTTCGCCAAGTCCCTCGGCGTGTTCCTCAACGGCGACGCGATCACCGAACCCGACCCGCGCGGCCGCCGCGTCCGCGACGACTCGTTCCTCCTGCTGATCAACGCGGGCGGCGGGCCGGTGGAGTTCACGCTGCCCGGCGGCGAGTACGGCGAGCGCTGGGAGTTCGCCCTCGACACCGCCGAGCCCGGCACCGTGGGCGAGCGCCCCCGCGTCAAGGCCCGCGACACCGTCCCCCTCACGGGCCGCTCCCTGACCCTCCTCCGCCGGGTCCCCTAGGCCCCGGTGATCTCCATGACGGTGAGGAAGACGAGCACGAACGTCGTCACGGCCACGCCGCCGTGGACGGCGACGGCCGCCGCCGGGAAGGCCTGTTCCGTACCGCGGGCATGGCGCCCGCCGCGCCCCACGAGCCAGCGCGTGAACAGCATGAACCCCTGGAGAATGACGACCAGCAGCGCCGCGAACGCGCCCCAGGCGTAGGCGGCGCGGCCGGTGGCCACGTAGAGGATCCACACGGCGAGGCCGCCGATCGCGGCCAGCGGATGGCCGACCACGATCAGGATCGGGAAGCGCGTCACCTTCGTCGAGGCTCCCCCGTGCGCCATCCAGATGATCAGCAGGTAGCCGCCCGCCACGGCGGCGAGGATCCACGCGGCAAGCGCGGCGAACTCCACCCCCGGCTCCTTCCATGCAATTCTCAAACCCCGTCCCCCGCCTCAGTGTCGCCTTTTCAGCGGCCCGCCATGACGGATTCGTACAGATTGCTGCACGGACGGTCAGCATCGCTGTGCAGTAGCTTGGGGGTCCTATGCGAGCCCTCACTCCGGACGCCGGTGACGTCGACCTCGCCGAGCGGTACGCCTACCCGCCCGAAGGCACCTGGCTGCGGGCCAACATGGTCGCCAGCCTGGACGGCGCGGCGCAGCGCGACGAGCGCAGCGGCGGCCTCGGCAGCCCCACCGACCAGCACCTGTTCCTGCTGCTGCGCGGGCTCGCCGACGTCGTCATCGTCGGCGCCGGCACGGTGCGCGCCGAAGGCTACGGGCCGGTCTCGCCGAGCGAGGGCTGGGACGGGGTCCGGGACGGGCGGTCTTCCGTCCCGCCGCTGGCGATCGTCTCCCGCACCCTCGACCTCGCCTTCGACGCGCCGATCTTCACCGCGGCGAAGGCGAGGACGATCGTGCTGACGACCGCGTCCGCCGCCCCGGCGCGGCTGGAGACCGCGCGGGAGCGCGCCGACGTGATCGTCGCCGGGACGGATTCGCTCGACTTCCCCGCCGCCTTCGCGGAGCTCGCGGCGCGCGGCCACCGGCGCCTCCTGTGCGAGGGCGGTCCGGGCGTCCTGGGGCAGGTGGTGGCGGCCGGGCTGCTGGACGAGCTGTGCCTCACCCTGAGCCCGCTGCTGCTCGGCGGGAACCCGACGCGGATCCTGAACGGGCCGCCGGTGGCCGTCCCGCCGGAGCTGGCCCTCGCCCACGCGCTGCTGGACGACGACTTCCTCTTCCTCCGCTACACCCGCAGCCGGTAGCGGAGGAACAGCACGCCTTCGTCCAGGTAGAGGGCTGCCGGGTCGAGCGGCACCTCGGCGTCCATGTCGTGCAGAAGGCGGGTGTGGCGGGGGCTGCCCAGAAGCGTCGGGGCGATGTTGAGGCACAGCTCGTCGACGAGGGACGCGCGGATCAGCGCGGTCGCCAGCGCCGGCCCTCCTTCGCAGAGCAGGCGCTCGTGACCGAGCCCTTCGCGGAGCTCTCGCACTGCGTCCGGCAGGTCGACGTCGTCCTCGCCCGCGGCGACCACCTGGATCCCGCTCGGAACGCGGCTCCTGCTGGCGCGCGACGTGACGACGACGGTCGGCGTCTCGGCCTCGGTGAACAGCGGGAGCGTCCAGTCGAGGTCGGCGGAACGGCTGACCACCACGATGGGCGCGGGCGGCCCGCCGCGGCGCGCGCGCAGTTCGCGGCGTAGCCGGGCGGGGCCGAGGCGTCCCGTCCGGACGGTCCCGGCGCCGACGAGGATCGCGCCGGCGAGGGCCCGCAGCGTCCGGAAGACGCGGAAGTCGGCGTCGCCGCCGAGGCCGCCGGTCCAGCCGTCGGCGTCGGTGACGGACCCGTCGGCGCTCATCACCATGCCGAGCCGCAGCCCCGGCGCGTCGCCGTAGGCGTCGTACGGATCGACGCCGTCGACGGCGGGCTCGGGCAGCAGACGGCGCATGACCTGCAGGTTATCGGACGGTCCTTTCCACCCCCCGCCGTGTCCTTTTGTCGGTCCGGGGGCGCACTATAGGGGGATGGACCTGCCGATCAGTCCGCCGCTGTCGCCGATGCTGGCCAAGGCGGTCAAGACCATGCCCAAGGGCGACCTGCTGTACGAGCCGAAGTGGGACGGCTTCCGCTGCATCGTGTTCCGCGACGGCGACGAGGTGGAGCTGTCCAGCCGGGGCGAGCGGCCGCTGACCCGCTACTTCCCCGAGCTGGTCGAGGCGGTGAGGCGCGAGCTGCCCGAGCGGTGCGTGGTCGACGGCGAGATCGTCCTGCCGCGCGGGACCCGCCTGGACTTCGAGGCCCTCCAGCAGCGCATCCATCCGGCCGCGTCGCGGGTCACGCTGCTGGCCGAGGAGACCCCGGCGTCGTTCGTCGCGTTCGACCTGCTGGCGGTCGGCGACGAGTCGCTGATGGAGCTGCCGCTCGGCGAGCGGCGGCAGCGGCTGGTCGACACGCTGTCCGGGGTGGGCGCGCCGATCCACGTGACGCCCGCGTCCGACTCCTACGAGCTGGCGCTGCGCTGGTTCGACGAGTTCGAGGGAGCCGGGCTCGACGGCGTCATCGCCAAGCCGCGCGACGTCCCGTACGAGCCCGACAAGCGGGTGCTGTTCAAGGTCAAGCACGAGCGGACGGCCGACTGCGTGGTGGCGGGCTTCCGCTGGCACAAGTCCGGCCCGATCGTGGGGTCGCTGCTGCTCGGCCTCTACAACGACAAGGGGCATCTCCAGCATGTGGGGGTCGCGGCGTCGTTCACGATGAAGCGCCGCGCCGAGCTGGTGGAGGAGCTCCAGCCGTACCGGTTGGAGGACCTCTCGGAGCATCCGTGGGCGGAGTGGGCGAGCCAGTCCGAGGCGACCGTCGACCGGATGCCGGGCGCGATCTCCCGCTGGACGGGCAAGAAGGACCTCAGCTGGGTGCCGCTGCGTCCCGACCTGGTGGTCGAGGTCGCCTACGAGGCGATGGAGGGCGACCGGTTCCGGCACACGGCCCGCTTCCGGAACTGGCGGCCCGACCGCACGCCCGAGTCGTGCACCTACGAGCAGTTGGAGGTCCCGGTCGCCTACGACCTGGCCGACATCCTCTCCGGCGAGGCCACCAGCCCGCGCGTCGACCGCTGACCGCTCGGGGCGCCCGGGCCGGGCGGCTGGGCGGCTGGGCGGCCGGGACGCGTGGGTCGTCGTCCCGGCCGCGCCGCCCCCGTGCGAGATGGTCTAGGGGCGCTGGGTCTCGTTCTCGATGGTCTGGCGGATCAGCTCGTCGTCCGAGCGAGAACGCGCGGCTCCTTTCGGGGCGTCGTAGGGGCGCAGGTAGGTCTGCTTGACGCCGGGCACACGGTCCTCGATGACGAACGTCGCCTTGGTGGACGCCTGCGCGTCGTGCGTCCGGACGGTCGGCAGCGTCTTGAAGTCGGCCTTCATCTCGTCCTTGTCGATCTTCGTGAGGACGTAGCCGCGCTGGTTGTTGTAGAACCGCAGATGCTTGTTGATCTTGAGGAAGGGGTGGTCGGCGGGGTCGGAGTCGGCCCCGTCGCCGCCGCTGGTGACGGACGAGCACACCAGCTCCGACCCGACCGTCTTCGAGGCGGGGTCGTCGTAGTCGGCCTTGAGGTCGCTCGCCCAGTGGGCGTGGACGTCGCCGGTGAGCACGACGGGGTTGCGGACCTTGGCGTCCAGCCAGCCCTTGGTGATCCGGTCGCGGGACGCGGCGTAGCCGTCCCAGGAGTCCATCGACGTCTTCTTGACGGGCCCGTCGGTGTTGTCGCGCTGCGCGAAGAACACCTGCTGGCCGAGGACGTCCCATTGGGCGCGGGAGCGGCGGAAGCCGTCGAGCAGCCAGCGCTCCTGCCGGTCGCCGGTGATGGAGCGCTTCGGGTCGAGCGCGTCGGGGCAGTCCTTGTAGCCGTCGCCGCAGGCCTGGTCGTCGCGGAACTGGCGGGTGTCGAGCATGTGGAAGGTGGCGAGCCGGCCCCAGGAGACGCGCCGGTAGACCTGGATGTCGGGGCCGCGCGGGATGGAGCGGCGGCGCAGCGGCATGTTCTCGTAGTACGCCTGGAACGCGGCGGCGCGGCGGGCGCGGAACGCCTCGGGCGACGGGGTGTCGGAGTTGTTCTCGGGGACGTCGTCGGCCCAGTTGTTCTCGACCTCGTGGTCGTCGAACACGACGAGCCACGGCGCCGACCCGTGCGCGGCCTGCAGATCGCGGTCGGACTTGTACTGGGCGTGCCGCTGCCGGTAGGTCGCCAGCGTGACCGTCTCGGGGCCCTCGTGGTCGCGGACGTTGCCGCCCGGGATGGTGTAGACGCCCTTCTTGTACTCGTACTGGTAGTCGCCGAGGTGCAGGACCAGGTCGGGGTTCTCCTCGGCGAGCCGCCGGTACGCGGTGAAGTAGCCGTGCTCGAACTGCGAACAGGACACGAAGGCCATCGCGAGGGCGGGGCCGTAG
>NZ_SMJX01000407.1 GCF_004348535.1 Actinomadura sp. KC216 | reverse complement strand
GCCGTAGATCATGTGTCTCTTCGCGGCCGATGCCGGGCGGTATGCCGTGCACGGAGCATCATCGGCATGACGAACACGACGCAGACCCTCACCCGTCCGGCCCCCTCCGTCTCCGCCCACGCCGGACCGCCGAAGCTGTCCCCGGTCGAGCTGCGCGCCGCGCAGATCGAGACCCTCGAAACCCCGCGCCTGAAGTACGGCCTCCTCGCCCGGATGCTGTTCAAGCAGATGGACCTGGTCTACGGCCGCGAACGCACCCTCGTGAAGTTCACGATGCTGGAGTTCATCGCCCGCGTCCCCTACCAGGCGTGGGAGCGGATGGGCTACCTCTCGCTGTCGCGCCACCGCCGCCGTTCCGCGCTCGCCAAGCGCGTCTACGAGCGGATCGTGGAGACCCGCGAGGAGCAGGACAACGAGCAGTGGCACCTGCTGATCCTCCAGGACATGGTCCAGCGGGACGGGATGAGGCAGTCGTTCGTCCTGCACCGGCTGGCGCCGTGGCTCGTGGCGTTCTTCTACTACCACGTGTCGTGGCTGCTGTTCCTGGTGCGTCCCGAGCTGAGCTACCGGCTGAACGCCGACTTCGAGGACCACGCCGAGCACGAGTACATGTCGTACGTGGCCGAGCACCCGGAGCTGGAGCACGTCCCGGCACCGGCGACCTACGCCGCCGAGTACGGCGAGTACGCCTCCGTCGCGGACCTGCTCCGCCAGATCGGGCACGACGAGCGCGTCCACAAGCTGGACAGCCTGGTGAACATGCGCGCGCCCCGCTTCCAGGACGTCCCGGACGCCCGCACCCCGCGGGACGCGGCTACGACAGCTCGTCGATGATCTTCTCCAGGGCGCTGCGGACGCAGCGCCGCTCCTCCTCCGTCAGCGCGGCGGCGACTCGCTCCTCCAGTCGCCGCCGCTCCTGTTCTATCGGCGCCCGCACCTCGCGGGCCTTGGCGGTCAGGTAGAGCCGCACGAGCCGCGCGTCGGACGGATCGCGCCGCCGGACGACGAGATCGGCCGTCTCCATCCGGGTGGCGGTGTTGACGATGGTCGGCGTCGTCAGCCCGAGCCGTGTCGCCAGCTGACCGGGCGTCAGGCCGTCGTCCTCCCAGAGGACCTCCAGGACGAGGTTCTGCCCGACGCGCACGCCGTGCCTGCTCATCGCCGCGTCGGACGCGGCACGCAGCACCTTGTGGGCCCGCGCGGCCAGCCGCACCAAGTCTTCCATACGGAAATTGTAATGATCGCCACGGATCGTTACTTAAGCGACCCCTTGACCATCTCACCCGCCACCCATACAGTTAAGGATGTGCTTAACAATGAGGAGGTTCCGGACCGGGTGTTCCACGCGGTCGCCGACCCGACGCGGCGGGCCATCGTGGAGCGGCTGACCCGCGGACCGGCGTCGGTCAGCGAGCTGGCCCGCCCGCTGCCCATGTCGCTCCCGGCGGTGGTGCAGCATCTGCAGGTTCTGGAGGCCGCCGGGCTGGTCCGGTCGGAGAAGTCCGGACGGGTCCGCACCTGCCGCCTCGAACCCGCGGGCCTGCGGGCGGCCGAGGACTGGCTGCGCCGCCAGCGCACCGCCTGGGAGGGCCTGCTCGACCGCCTCGGCGACCTCCTCACCGAGAACCCCGATGACCCGGAGCAGAACAGCCAAGGAGCATTGTCATGACCGTGACCGAGCATCCCGTCCTGCACTCGACGTTCACGCTGGAGCGCGCGTACCCGGCGGCGCCCGGACCGGTGTTCGCCGCCTGGGCCGACCCCGCGTCCAAGGGCCGCTGGTTCGCCTCCCCCGGCGACGAACACGCCCTCGACTTCCGTCCCGGCGGGCAGGAGTCGCTCCTGCACCACGGCGAGGACGGCGAGCCGACCCTGCGGGTCGAGTCGCTGTACCACGACGTCGTGCCGGACGAGCGGATCGTCTACTCCACCACCCTCTTCGCCGACGACCGGCCGGCCACCGTGTCGATCACGACCGTCCAGTTCGAGGCGTCGGACGGCGGGACGCGCCTCGTCCTCACCGAGCAGGGCACGTTCCTCGACGGCCGGGAGGAGCCGAGCTGGCGCGAGCAGGGCACCGGCGACTGGCTGGACAAGCTGGCGGCGGAACTCGGCTGAGAACGCGCACGGCGAGGGTTCAGGACGCGGCGAGCGCGATCCCGGCTCCCGCGCCCAGGGCCACCGAGAAGGCCGCCGCCGCGATCGCCACGGCCGAGGCGCCGCGCGCCGGGCGAGGCGCCGCGCCGTCCGGGCGCCCGAACATCGGGACGATCCACCGCAGGTAGTAGAAGACGCTCGCGACCGAGTTGACGGCGGCGAACACGGCGAGCCAGGCGTGGCCGCCGTCCAGCGCCGCGCCGAACATCAGGACCTTCCCGGCGAACACGGCGGTCGGCGGCGTCCCGATGAAGCCGAGCAGGCACACCACCAGCGAGAATCCGAGCAGCGGCGACGTGCGCAGCAGGCCGGTGTACCCGGCGATGTCGTCGCGGCGGACGGCGAGGACGACGGCGAAGGCGCCCACGTTCGTCACCGCGTACGCGGCGACGTAGTAGAGCAGCGCCGGCTGCGCGAGGTCGGTCCGTCCGGCCATGGCGACCGGGACCAGCAGGTATCCGGCCTGGCTGACGGTCGAGTACGCCAGCAGCCGCCGGACGTTGTCCTGCCCGAACGCGGCGAGGTTGCCCAGCGTCATCGTGACGGCGGCGATCACGGCGACGAGCACGGCCCAGCCGTCCGGCAGCGTCTCGGCGCCGAACCGGTACAGCGCGGCGAACGCGCCGATCTTCGGGACGGTGGTGACGAACGCGGCGACGGCGGGCGGCGCGCCCTCGGTCACGTCCGGGACCCAGAAATGCCCCGGGACGGCGCCCGCCTTGAACAGCAGCCCGGCCAGTAGCGCGACGACACCGAGCGCGACCACGCCCGACGGGGCGTCCGGGAACCCGGCGCGCAGCATCGGATAGCCGGTGCCGCGCCCGACCCCGTACAGCAGCGTGACGCCGCCGAGCATCAGGACGCCGAGCAGCGCGCCCATCAGGTAGTACTTCAGCGCGGCCTCGGTGCCCGGCGCGTCCTTGCCGAACCCGGCGAGCGCGTACGCGGGGATGCTCGCCAGCAGGTACGCGGCGACCAGCACCAGCAGGTCGGGCGTCGCGCCGAGCACGACCGTCCCGAGCGCCGACAGCAGGATGAGGACGTAGAGCTCGCTCTCGCGCGGATGGTCCCGGACGGGCCCGGCGGCGGCCAGGACGACGACGAGCAGCGTCGAGCCCAGCACGGCGATCCGGGTGACGTGCGTGACGGGGTCGATCATGAACGCGTCGAACGCCATCAGGTCGGGGCGCGTCGCCGCGACGCCCGCGACGGCCAGCCCGGCGACGAGCCCGGCCGCGCAGACCACCGCGACGCGCCACTGCTTCGTCCGCGGCAGGAACAGCCCGTTGACCAGCCCGAGCACGGCGGCGATCAGCACGCACAGCTCCGGGGCGAGGTCGGCGGGGTTCTCGTTCATCATCGTCATCAGCGGCTCACGAGCGCGACGACCGCCGCCGACAGCGGCTCGATCGTGTCGAGCAGGACGCGCGGCGCGACGCCGATCAGCAGCGACAGCGCCAGCAGCGGGACGAGCGCCGCGAGTTCGGGGCGGCGCACGTCCGTGACGAGCGGCGTCAGCTCGCCGGGCGGGCCGAGCACCGCCGCGTGCAAGACGCGCAGGAACAGCGCCGCCGTGATGACGATCCCGACGATGGCGAGCGCGCCGGTCACCGCCGTCGCCGCGGCGCCGCTGCCGATCGTCCCGGCGAAGATCTGGAACTCGGCGATGAACCCGGACAGGCCGGGCAGCCCCAGCGAGGCGAACGCGGCGACGGCGAACAGGCCCGCGTAGACGGGCGCGCCTCGGGCGATGCCGCCGAACCGTCCGATGTCGTAGCTGCCCGCCCGGTCGTGCAGCACCCCGCACAGCAGGAACAGCGCGCCGGTCACCAGACCGTGGCTGACCATCTGCGTCACCGCGCCGGTGACCGCGAGCCGCCGCGCGTCCGCACCGCCGTCCCCGGACACGTATCCGGCCGCGCCCACCGCCAGGACGATGTACCCCATGTGGTTGACGGACGTGTACGCGACCAGCCGTTTCACGTTGTCCTGCGCGAGCGCGACCAGCGCACCGTACAGGACGCTCACCAGCCCGACGATCAGCATGACCAGCGCGTAGCGGCGCCAGGCGTCCGGCAGCATCGGCATCGCGATCCGGACGAGCCCGTAGGTGCCCATCTTCAGCATGACCCCGGCGAGGATCGCCGACCCGGCGGCGGGCGCGTCGGTGTGCGCGGGCGGCAGCCAGGTGTGGAACGGGACGACCGGCGTCTTGATCCCGAGCCCGATCCCGACCGCGAGGAGCGTCAGCCCGGCCAGGCCCGGCGAGTCGGCGAACGGGGGCGTGCGGGTCAGCGCGGTCATGTCGAAGGTGTGCGGGTCCGCGCCCAGGTACAGGCCGATGAAGCCGAGCAGCAGGACGAGCGACCCCAGGAACGTGTAGAGGAAGAACTTCAGCGCCGACCGGGCCCTGTCCTCGTGGCCCCACAGCAGGATCACGAAGTACATGCCGACGATCGACAGGTCGAAGAACACGAAGAACAGGAGGAGGTCGAGGGCGGCGAACAGCCCGAGGCACACCGTCTCCAGGAACAGGAACAGCATCGCGAACGTCCGCACCCGGTGCGTCTGACGCAGCGAGTACACCGCGCAGGCCGCGAACAGCACGGCGGTCAGCGCGAGGAGCGGCAGCGACAGGCCGTCGACGCCGACGTGGTAACCGGCCCGGACGGACGGGATCCAGCGCGCGTTCGTCTCGAACGAGACCCCGCCGCCCGTCCCGTGGGCGATCCACATCGCCATTACAAGGGCCAGTTCGGCGCCGGTGACGGCGATCCACGTCCAGGTCACGGCGCGCCGCGGGACGGCCGGAAGGACGAGCGCGGCGGCCAGCGGCAGGAAGATCACCAGTGTGAGCACGGCGTCACCCGGCCAGGACGGCGATGACGGCGAGCACCGCGAGCACCACCGCGGCCTGGGCGTAGTAGAGGTGCAGCTGCCCGGTCTGCGGGCGGCGGGCGAGGGCGGCGAGGCCCCGGGCGGCGCGTCCGGTCAGGGCGACGAGGCCGTCCAGGGGGAGCTCGACGCGGCGTCCGGTGAGCCCGGCGGTCCAGCGCCCGCCGCGCGCGACGGCCCGGACGGCGCCGTCCACGACCCGGTCGTCGAACCGCACCAGGGCCCGCGCCGCGGCGAGCGTCGGCCGGGCGACGACGACCACCGCCGCACGCTCCAGCCGGAGCCAATCGAGGGCCCAGGCAGGCTCCGGAACCCGCTCCCGCACGGCCACGACCACCCCCACCGTGAGCACCGCGAGAACTCCCGACAGGGCCATCTCCCATGCCTTGAGCGTGACGTCGTCCGAGATCCCGGGCAGCCCGAACACACCGAGTACGCCGCCCAGGCAGGCGGCCGCGACGCCCAGCCCCGCCAGCGGAATCCGCTGCGACACCGGCACCCGCACGCGCTCGCCCGGACGAAGCAGCCACAGCACCGCCTTCCCCGCATAGGCGGCCGAGAGAACGGACGCGGCGAACCCGACCCCCAGCAGCGCGGGCGACCGCTCCCCGACGCCTCCCAGCACCGCGTCCTTCGTCACCCACAACGACAGCGGCGGGACACCGGCCAGCGCGATCGCGCCGACCCCGAACACCACATCGACCAGCCGGTCGCTCCCGCGCCTGGTCAGCCACACCCCGGCGCACAGGAACAGCGAGCTCTTCACCGCGGCGTGCGCGACCAGATGCGCCGCGCCGCCCTCCGCCGCCCCGGCACCCGCGCCCAGCACCATGAAGCCGATCTGCGCGCACGTGGACGCGGCGAGAAGCTGCTTCAGATCCCGCTGCGCGAGCGCGACCGCGCCCAACAGCAGCGCGGTCAGCGCACCGGCCCAGCTCACCGCCGTGGCCGCCCATCCGGTGGCGTCCAGCAGCGGGCGCAGGCGCAGCAGCAGGTACGCGCCCGCGACCACCATCGTGGCCGAGTGCAGCAACGCCGACACCGGCGTCGGACCCGCCATGGCCCGCGACAACCAGAACGAAAACGGGAGCTGCGCCGACTTCCCGAGCGCCGACACCACGACACCGGCCGCGATCAGGTTTCGCCACGGCGCGTCGGCCTGCGCCAGCGCGTCGAGCCGCAGCGAATGCGCTCCGGCGACCGCGAAGCCCGCCGCCGCGTAGAGGCCCATGTCGGCGGCCCGGGTCGTGAGAAAGGCGATGTCGGCCGACCGCACCCGCTCCGCGTCCGGCCACGCGTACCCGATGAGCGCGTACGACATCGCGCCCATGACCTCCCAGCCCATCAGCAACAGCAGCAGGTCGGACGCGGTGACCGTGACGGCCATCGCCGCCCCGAACAGCAGCACCAGGACGTAGAAGCGGACGCCGTACCCGTCGGCCGCCGCGTAGGCGAGCACCGCGACGAGCACGACGGCCAGGGTCACCAGGAGGACGGCGGACAACCCGTCCACCGCGAGCCCGCTCCCCCACC
>NZ_SMJX01000406.1 GCF_004348535.1 Actinomadura sp. KC216 | reverse complement strand
GGCCCCGGCCGTCCCGGCCCCGGCCGTCTCGGGACCGGTCGTCTCGGACTCGGTCTTCTCCGGCTTCTCGTTCACCACGACTCCCCCGCTGTCGTTTCACCGTCGCCCCATGCGTACCCCGTCTACCCGGGGTAGAAGCGCACCTCTGGACGTCCGACTTGACCGTAGTGGGGGCGGCGGCGGGCCAGGCCGTTCTCCGCAAGGTATTCGAGATATCGGCGGGCGGTGACGCGTGACACGCCGGTGAGGTCGGCGGCCGCGGCGGCGGACAGCCCGTCGGCCGCGCCGGCCAGCACCTCGGTGACGGCCTGGAGCGTCTCGCGGCTCATGCCCTTCGGCAGCGAGCGGTGGCCGGGGCTGCGGAGGGTCGCGAGCATGCCGTCCACGTCGGCCTGGCCGCTGACCTCGCCGGTGCCGACGGCCTGCTCCCGGAACCGCGCGTACCCGACGAGCTTGTCGCGCAGGGACGCGAACGTGAACGGCTTGAGCAGGTACTGGACGACGCCGACCGACACCGCGGAGCGGATGACGGCGAGGTCCCGCGCGGAGGTGACGGCGATGACGTCCACGTCGCTGCCGCCGGCGCGGAGCGCGCGGCACACCTTCAGGCCGTGGGTGTCGGGCAGGTAGAAGTCGAGGAGGACGACGTCGACGGGGGTCTTCTCGCAGAAGCGGAGGGCGTCAGCGCCGGAATGGACGACCCCGGCGACGCTGAACCCGGCGACGCGCTCGACGTAGGAGCGGTGCGCCTCCGCGGCGACGGGGTCGTCCTCGACGACGAGCACTCTGATCATCGGGACTCCAGGGGAAGTCGGACGGTGAAGATGGCGCCGCCGTCGTGGCCGACGTGGATGTCGCCGCGGTGCCGCCGGACGGCCTGCCCGACGAGGGCGAGGCCGAGACCGTGCCCGACGGGCCCGCCGGAGGTCTTGGTCGTCCAGCCGCGCCGGAACATCTCGGGCACGGCGGCCGGGTCGACGCCGCGCCCGCTGTCGGCGACCTGGAGGACGAGTTCGCCGCCGTCCTTGCGGGCGCTGACGACCACGCGGGGCGGGCGGATCGCGGAACCCTCGAGGGCGGCGTCGACGGCGTTGTCGATGAGGTTGCCGAGGATGGTGACGAGGTCGCGGGGCTCCACCAGGCCCTCGATGGCGGTGTCGTCGGTGACGACGAGCTCGACGCCGCGCTCCCCCGCCTCCGCGGACTTGCCGAGCAGCAGCGCGACCAGCACCGGCTCGGTCGCCGAGCCGACGACCCGGTCGGTGAGCCGCTGCGCGGTCTCCAGCTCGGCGGTGGCGAACTCGACGGCGTCCTCCGGGCGGCCGAGCTCCACCAGCGACACGACCGTGTGCAGCCGGTTCGCGGCCTCGTGGGCCTGGGACCGCAGCGACTCGGCGAAGCCGCGGACGGTGTCCAGCTCGCCGGTCAGCCCCATCAGCTCGGTGTGGTCGCGGAGGGTGACCACGTTGCCCATCGCCCGGTCCCGCGACCGGACCGGCGAGGTGTTCACGACGAGGACGCGGGTGTCGCTGACATGGATCTCGTCCGATCGCGGTTTGGCGGACACGAACGTGGCGACCAGCTCGTCGGACAGCCCGAGTTTCGCCACGGGCTGCCCGCGCGAGGCGTCGCCGATGCCGAGCAGGTCGCGTGCGGCGTCGTTGCAGAGGACGATGCGTCCCGCCCGGTCGAGGAGGAGCAGGCCCTCGCGGACGGCGTGCAAGATCGCTTGATAGTACTCGAACATCTCGCGCAGCTCGCCGGGCGCGGCGCCGCGGGTCTGCCGGCGCAGCCGCGCGGACACCAGGTAGCTGCAGCCGAGACCGGCGGCGAGGACGGCCCCGGCGACGGCGACGACGTACAGGAGCCGCTGCCGCAGCTCCGCCGAGATGACCCGGACCGTGATGCCGACCGACACGAGCGCGACGATGCGGCCGTTGCGGTCGAACACCGGCGTGACGGCGCGGACGGACGGGCCGAGCGTGCCGGTGTAGGTCTCGGTGAACGTCCGCCCGGCGAGGGCGGGCCCGGTGTTGCCGACGAAGTGCCCGCCGATCCTGGCCGGGTTCGGGTGGGTGTAGCGGATCCCGGCCGGAGTCATGATCGTGATGAAGTCGACGCGGGCGTCACGGCGGACGCGCTCGGCGTACGGCTGGAGCAGCTTGCTCGGGTTGGGGGTGGCGAGCGCGGCCGGGATGTTCGCGGAGCTCGCGATGGTCCGCGCGACCGCCTTCACCGTCTGCCGGGCGGCCGCGTCGGCAGCGCGGTCGGCGTCCAGGTAGGCGATGGTCGCGCCGACCGACACCAGCAGGCCGACGATCGCGGCCTGCAGCACAAGCAGCTGCCGCGCCAGGCTCCAGCGGCCGGGCCACGTCCAAGCGGGACGCCGCACTGTCGCACCTTTCGTCGCTCCACGCCGTGAACGAAATGTACACAAGCGTGACCATCGTTCCTGGACCGCGCATAGTCACGGGTGCACAGTCTCCGCCCAGAGGACCCGTGCTCCAGACCTGCGAGCCCGTTTCAGCGCAGGCGTCCGCCGTGTGCATGCGCCCGCTCCGCCCGGCGCATGGGCGCCTGCCAGGGCGCGGGCGCCCGTCCAGGATCCGCAGCCCCCGCAACCAGCGGATCCGGACGGGCGCCGCTCCTTGCCTCCCAGCTTGGGGCATCGCATCGTCGTAGTACGCGCCGTACGCCGGATTGGCCGAGGTCGGCCCGGACGAGCGCGTCAAAGATCGGCCGTCACACCGCGTCTAGGCGCGCGCGTACGGCCGCCCGGTGTCAGAGTCACCCCGCTCCTGACACCGGGCGGCTCCTTCCGCGGCCCTTCGCCGCCGCCTACCGCTTACCGGCGCCGCTTACCTGCGCCGCTTACCGCCACCGCTCTCCGTGGCCGCTTGCCGCCGCTTGGACGCGGCCCGGAAGCGGACAACCACCGGCAGGTCCGGCATCCCGATCGCCTGCCGGTACCGCTCGACCGGGCCCGCGCCCAGCTCGCCGTACACCTCGCTGACGAGGGCGTCGCCCGCGAACGCGACCCGCATGCGCAGCCGCGGCCGGGTGGCCGTGCCGGTGAGCCGGACACGGGCGTCCTGGACGCCCGGCAGCCCCCGCGCGTCCCGCGTCAGGTCGTCGGCCGCCGCGCGGGCGAGGGCGCGGGTCTGCGCGTCGAGGTCCGGCCACCACCGGTGGATAAGGGCCCGGCACTGGAACACCAGCCACAGCTGCCCGGCGAGCGCGACGATCTCCGCGACGCCCGCCGCGACGGGCAGGAACCAGCCGCTGTCGCTGGCGAACCGCAGCAGGGCGGGGTCGAGCAGCGGCCTGCCCGACAGGGCGAGGAGCGCGTCGAACGCGCCGAGGCCGGCGGCGAGGGCCGCGCCCCCGCAGAGCAGCAGCGCCGCCCCGGTCACCGCGATCGCGATCCTCATCTCAGTCCTTCCGCCAGCCGAGCCGGACGTCGACGTCCGGCCGGCGCATCGGCTCGATGCGGTCGAGGCGCTCGTCGACCGCGCGGCGCACCAGCTCGGCGAGGTTCGCCGGGTTGCGGTAGTGCGTGGCCGCCCGCACCACGAGCCGCCTGCGGACCAGGCCCCGGCGGCGGACGCGGGCGCGCTCGATGCCGTGGACGCCGAGCGCCGCGTCCGCCAGCGTGCGGTGCAGGGCGGCGCGTCCGAGAACGCCCGCGAGGCGCGGATCGGTCCCGGCCAGCGGCATGCCGCGGAGCCGTCCCGGCAGCGCGGCCAGCAGGAACGCGAGCCCGAGGGCGGCGACCCCGGCCGCGGCGATCATGACGTCCGGGTCGTCCCAGGTGCGCCCGCGCAGCGCGTCCGCGGCCTCGGCCACGCCCGGCACCGGGTGCACGCCGGACCCGAGCACCGCCGCCAGCAGCTCGATCGCGGCGACCCCGCCCACGGCGGTGACCAGCAGCGCGGCGGCGAACCCGGCGAGCGCGCGCCGGGGCCGGAACTCGCGGACGGCCAGCCGCCGCGCCCGCCGCTCGTTCTGCGCCTCCTCGATCGCGTCGCTGTCATCCGTTCGCTGGGCCAGCGTCTCGGTCATGGCCACCCCCGTGAGCCATCGGCACGTCCGACATCATCACCCATGGTGAGGCATCGTCACGCACAGCGAAACCCGCCATGCCGACACCGTCCGGACGAAAACGCAGGTCAGCGGAAGACGACGGTGCGGTCCCCGTTGAGCAGGACGCGGTGCTCGGTGTGCCACCGGACGGCCCGCGCCAGCGCGAGGCACTCGACGTCGCGTCCCACGGCCACGAGCTCCTCCGGGCTGTGGGTGTGGTCGACGCGCGCGACCTCCTGCTCGATGATCGGGCCCTCGTCCAGGTCGGCGGTGACGTAGTGCGCGGTGGCGCCGATCAGCTTCACGCCGCGCGCGTGCGCCTGGTGGTAGGGGCGGGCGCCCTTGAAGCTCGGCAGGAACGAGTGATGGATGTTGATGATCGCGCCGGGCAGCTTGGCGCAGAAGTCGTCCGACAGGATCTGCATGTACCGGGCGAGGACGACCAGGTCGGCGCGGTAGTGCTCGACCAGCGTGAGGATCTCGGCCTCCTGCGCGGGCTTGCCGCCCGGCCCGACCGGCAGGTGGTGGTAGTCGATCCCGTACGACTGGGTGAGGGGCCGCAGGTCCGGATGGTTGGACGCGACCGCGACGATCTCGATGTCGAGCAGCCCGGACCGCGTCCGGTAGAGCAGGTCGTTCAGGCAGTGCCCGCCCTTCGACACCAAGATCAGGACGCGGGGCCGCTCGTCCAGCGCGTGCAGCCGCCACTGCAGCTCCAGCTCGGGCGCCAGGGACGCGAACGCGCCGCGCAGCTCGTCGGGGTCGGTGCCGTCCGGGGCGGCGAACTGCACCCGCATGAAGAACGTGCCGGAGTCGCCGTCGCCGAACTGCTGGCTCTCCAGGATGTTGCACCCGCGCTCGGCCAGCAGCCCCGAGACGGCGGCGACGATGCCGGGCCGGTCGGGGCATGACAGGGTCAGCACGTATTGGCTCACGGGTCTCATCTTTCGGGCGGGAAGCGGCAGCTCAGAACGTTCCTCCGAGCTTACGCGCCCCCCGCCCCCCGCGGGCCGGAGCGCCGCGCGCCGGGCTGGAGAATGGCCGTATGAGCGAACGGCTGTCCCGGCGTGCCCTGAACCGCGCCACGCTGGCCCGGCAGCTTCTCCTCGAACGGGCGGCGATGCCCGTCGTGGAGGCGGTCGAGCGGCTGGCGGGGCTCCAGGCGCAGACCCCGCACACCTGGTACGCGGGGCTCGGCGTCCGGCTCGACGGGGTGACGCCGCAGGACGTGGCGGAGCTGCTCGTCGGGCGGCGGCTCGTCCGGCTCGCGCTGATGCGGTCGACGATCCACCTGGTCAGCGCGCGGGACGCGCTCCGGCTCCGGCCGCTCGTGCAGCCCGTCCTCGACCGGGACCTGTTCAGGAACTACACGCACGCCAAGCCCGTCGAGGGCCTCGACATGGACGACCTGGTCGCCGCCGCCCGGCCGCTCCTGGAGGAGAAGCCGCTCACGAGCAAGCAGCTCGGCGCGCTGCTGGCCGAGCACGGCCGCGCGGCCGGCTGGGGCGACCGCGCCCCGGCGTCACTCGCCTACGCGGCCCGCTGCCGGATGGCCCTGGTGCAGGTCCCGCCGCGCGGCGTGTGGGGATCGAGCGGCCCGATCGCGCACACCACCGCCGAGAAATGGCTGGGCGAGCCGCTCGCGGACGACGCGACGCCCGACGAGCTGGTCATGCGCTATCTGGCGGCGTTCGGGCCGTCCACGGTGATGGACGCGCAGACCTGGTCGGGCCTGACCCGGCTGAAGGAGGTGATGGAACGGCTCCGTCCACGCCTGGTCACGTTCGAGGACGAGAAGGGCCGCGAGCTGTTCGACCTGCCGGACGCCCCCCGTCCCGGCCCCGACGTGCCCGCGCCGCCGCGACTGCTCTACGACTTCGACAACCTGCTGCTGTCGCACGCCGACCGGAGCCGCGTCATCACCGGCCAGTTCGAGGCGCAGAACTACCGCGTGCGGCGGCCCGTCCCCAGCATCGTCCTCATCGACGGCTTCACCGCCGGCGAATGGACGCTCGACCGCCAGGGCGACCAGGCGACCATGACGATCAAGACGTACGACAAGCCCGCCCCCGACGACGCCGAGGCGCTGGAAGCCGAGGCGCACCGCCTGGTCTCCTTCGCCGCCGCCGATGCCCAGACCCGGAGAGTCCACATAACTCAATAGCCGCCGCCACCCCGAACTTACGTGAGAGGTTTTCACGTTAGACCTATACTGACCGCCGTGACGAGCATGAACCTCCGGGATCGCTACGACGCCACGACGGCCGGAATCGAGGCGCCGTTCGCCGTCGTCGACCTGGCGGCCTTCCGCGCCAACGCCGCCGGCCTCGCCCGCCGCGCCGCCGGCAAGCCGATCCGGGTCGCGAGCAAGTCGGTGCGCTGCCGGGCACTCCTGGAGGACGTCCTCGCCCTGGACGGCTTCGCCGGGATCATGGCGTTCACCGTCCCCGAGGCGCTCTGGCTGGCGCGGGAGAACGTCAGCGACGACATCCTCGTCGCCTACCCCACCGC
>NZ_SMJX01000405.1 GCF_004348535.1 Actinomadura sp. KC216 | reverse complement strand
CGACGAGCCTGTTCCCGCACGAGCCGCGCCTGACTCTGGCCGGTTTGCTGTCCCGGCACCGCGTCCCGTACCACCAGACCGACCTGCAGACCGAGGCGCTTCTCCCCGGCGGCGGGACGGCCCGCGCCCGCTTCGACGGCCTCGGCCGCTTCGTCGACTGGCACTCGGAGCTCATGGCGGTCTGACGATCCCGTAGCGCTACTGATTCGGCCGGGGCCCGGCCTCGGTAGTTTCGGGTGCATGATCTACCGATTCGGCGTCCAGCTCGCCCCGTCCGCCGCCGGGCTGGGCGAGATCCAGGCCCTCGCCCGCCAGGCCGACCGCGACGGGCTCGACCTGCTCGGCGTCCAGGACCACCCGTACGCGGCCGACCAGGCCGACACGCTCGCGCTCATCGCGGCGCTGCTCGCCGGCACCGAGCGGCTGCGGGTGTTCCCGGACGTGGCGAGCCTGCCGCTGCGGGGCCCCGCCGTCCTGGCCAAGCAGGCCGCCACCCTCGACCTGCTCAGCGGCGGCCGGTTCGAGCTCGCGCTCGGCGCGGGCGCGTTCTGGCCCGCGATCTCCGCCATGGGCGGCCCGAACCGCACCCCCGGGGAGGCGCTCAGGGCGCTGGAGGAGGCCATCGAGATCATCCGGGCCATGTGGCGTCCCGGCGAGACGGTCAAGGTCAGCGGGACGCATTACACGGTGAAGGGCGTCCACGCGGGCCCGGCACCCGCGCATCCGGTCGGCATCTGGCTCGGCAGCGTCGGGCCGAAGGCGCTCGCGCTCACCGGGCGCATCGGAGACGGGTGGGCGGCGCCGATCCCGCACTACCTGCCGTACGAGTCGTGGCGCGCGTCGCAGGACATCATCACCCGCGCCGCCGAGGACGCCGGGCGCGACCCGTCCGCCATCACCCGGATCGCGCAGCTCGTCGGCCGCATCACCGACGCCCCGGCCGACGTCCGGCTCCAGGGCGAGGAACCGATCCGCACGGACGCCGCGGGGTGGGCCCGCGTGCTGGCGGGTCTCGCCACCGAGACCGGGTTCGACACGTTCGTCTACTGGCCGGAGACCGCCGACGCGACGCAGCTCCGCCGCTGGGCGCAGGAGGTCGTCCCCGCCACCCGCGCCCTCCTGGAGGCATGAACCTCAGCCCAAACAGGAAGGGCCTAGGAGCTGTTTCAGGTCGCCCATCAGGGCCGGGGACGGGGCCACGCGGAGCTTGTCGTCCAGGCGGACGACCGTGGTGCGCGGCCCGTTCTGGACGTGGAGGTGCACCTCGGACCGGCCGGGGTGGGTGATCAGGACTTCCTTCAGGCGGGACACCGTCGGGGGCGTGCAGCGGCCCAGCGGCATCGTGATCGGGAACGGGCCGGTCGCGTCGGTGACCGTCAGGTCGGGCTGGGTGACCTCCATCGCGATGATCTTCGCGACGTCCTCGCGGCGGTCGAGCCTGCCCTTGACGATCAGGATCGCGTCCTCGGCGAGGAGCGTGGAGCACAGCTGGTAGGACGACGGGAAGCACAACACCTCGATGGAGCCGCCGAGGTCCTCCAGCTGGAACATGGCCCACGAGTTGCCCTGCTTGGTGACCTTGCGCTGGAGGCCCGACAGGAGCCCGGCGATGACCACGATCTGGCCGTCGGGGCGCTCGCCCTCGTTCAGGACGGCGATCGTGCAGTCGGCCTCGCGCTCCAGGATGTGCTCGACGCCGAGGAGCGGGTGGTCGGAGACGTACAGGCCGAGCATCTCCCGCTCGAACGCCAGGAGGGTCGTCTTGTCCCACTCCTCGCCTTCGGGGATGGCGACGGCGAACGCGTCGTCGCCGCTGTCGTCCTCCAGCGCGCCGAAGAGGGAGTCCTGGCCGACGGCCTCCTTGCGCTTGATGTCGATGACCGAGTCGATGGCCTGCTCGTGCACCATCAGCAGCGCCTTGCGCTGGTGGCCGAGCTCGTCGAACGCGCCCGCCTTGATCAGCGACTCCACGACCCGCTTGTTGCAGACGATCGGCGGGACCTTGTTGAGGAAGTCGTTGAAGTCGGTGTAGGCGCCCTTCTCCTTGCGGGCGGCGACGATGCCGTCCACCACGTTGGTACCGACGTTGCGGACGGCCGACAGCCCGAACCTGATCTCGGTGTCGCCCAGCGGGGTGAAGTCGGCCTCGGAGGTGTTGACGTCCGGCGGCAGCACCTTCAGCCCCATCCGGCGGCATTCGGACAGGTAGAGGGCGCTCTTGTCCTTGTCGTCGCCGACGGACGTCAGCAGCCCCGCCATGTACTCGGCCGGGTAGTTCGCCTTGAGGTAGGCCGTCCAGTAGGAGACCAGCCCGTACGCGGCGGAGTGCGCCTTGTTGAAGGCGTAGTCGGAGAACGGGACCAGGATGTCCCAGAGGGTCTTGACGGCCTCCTTGGAGAAGCCGTTGTCGAGCATGCCCTGCTCGAAGCCGACGAACTGGGCGTCCAGCTCCGCCTTCTTCTTCTTGCCCATGACGCGGCGGAGAAGATCCGCTTTGCCGAGCGTGTAGCCCGCCACCTTCTGCGCGATCGCCATGACCTGCTCCTGATAGACGATCAGGCCGTAGGTCGTGTCGAGGATCTCCTTGAGCGGCTCCTCCAGCTCCGGATGGATCGGGGTGATCTCCTGCTGGCCGTTCTTGCGGAGCGCGTAGTTGGTGTGGGAGTTCGCGCCCATCGGGCCCGGCCGGTACAGGGCGCCGACGGCGGAGATGTCCTCGAAGTTGTCGGGCTTCATCAGCCGCAGCAGCGACCGCATCGGGCCGCCGTCGAACTGGAACACGCCGAGGGTGTCACCGCGGGCGAGGAGGTCGTAGGTCGGCTGGTCGTCCAGCGGGAGGGCGAGGAGGTCGACGTCGATGCCCTTGTTCTTCTTGATGCCGCGGAGCGCGTCGTCGATGATCGTCAGGTTCCGCAGGCCCAGGAAGTCCATCTTCAGCAGGCCGAGCGACTCGCAGGTCGGGTAGTCGAACTGCGTGATGATCGCGCCGTCGGCGTCCCGGCGCATGATCGGGATGTGGTCGGTGATCGTCTCACCGGACATGATCACACCGGCGGCGTGCACGCCGGTCTGGCGGATCAGGCCCTCCAGGCCCTGCGCCAGGTCCATGATCTGCTTGACGTCGGTCTCTTCCTCGTACAGCTTGCGCAGCTCGCCCGCCTCACCGTGGCGGGGGTGCTTGTCGTCGAAGATCCCCGACAGCGGGATGTCCTTGCCCATCACGGCGGGCGGGAACGCCTTGGAGATCCGGTCGCCGAGCGCGTACGGGAAGCCGAGGACGCGGCCCGCGTCCTTGATCGCGGCCTTCGCCTTGATGGTGCCGAAGGTGGCGATGAAGGAGACCTTGTCGGCGCCCCACTTCTCCGTCGTGTACTTGATGACCTCGGCGCGCCGGTCTTCAGGGAAGTCGATGTCGATGTCGGGCATGGACGCGCGCTCGGGGTTCAGGAACCGCTCGAAGATCAGCCCGTGCGGGATGGGGTCGAGGTCGGTGATGCCCATCGCGTACGCGATCAGCGAGCCCGCCGCGGACCCCCGGCCGGGGCCGACCAGGATGCCGTTCTCCTTGGCCCACATGATGAAGTCGGCGACGACGAGGAAGTACGACGGGTACCCCTTGCCGAGGATGACGCCCATCTCGTACTCGGCCTGCTCCTTGTACCCGTCGGGCAGGCCGTCGGGGAAGCGCCGCTCCAGGCCCTTCCAGACCTCCTTGCGGAACCAGCTCTCCTCCGTCTCGCCCTCGGGGACGGGGAAGCGGGGGCTGAGGTCCTTGTACTCGAACATGCCGTCCGGCTCGACGCGCTCGGCGATGAGCAGCGTGTTCCTGCAGCCCTCCGCCCAGATGTCGGACGAGTCGATCGCGCGCATCTCGTCGGCGGTCTTCAGGTAGTAGCCGGACCCGTCGAACCGGAACCGGTCGGGGTCGGCGAGCTGCTTGCCGACCTGGACGCACAGGAGCGCGTCGTGCGCGGTCGCCTCGGACTCGTGCGTGTAGTGCGAGTCGTTGGTGACGACCGGCGGGATGTTCAGCCTCTTGCCGATCTCGACGAGCCCGTCGCGGACGCGGCGCTCGATCTCCAGGCCGTGGTCCATCAGCTCAAGGAAGTAGTTCTCCTTGCCGAGGATCTCCTGGAACGTGGCGGCGGCCTTGAGGGCCTCGTCGAACTGGCCGAGCCGCAGCCGCGTCTGGACCTTGCCGGACGGGCACCCGGTCGTCGCCATGATCCCGTCGGCGTGCTCGGCGAGGAGCTCCTCGTCCATCCGGGCGTACTTGAAGACGAAGCCCTCGGTGTAGGCGCGGCTGGACAGCTTGAACAGGTTGTGCAGGCCCGTCTTGTTCCGCGCCCACAGCGTCATGTGGTTGATCAGGCCGCCGCCGGAGACGTCGTCGCGCTTCTGGCTCGGCTCGCCCCACTGGACCTTCTTCTTGTGGTAGCGGGACTCGGGCGCCATGTACGCCTCGATGCCGATGATCGGCGTGACCCCGGCCGCGGTCGCCTGCTTGTGGAAGTCGTAGGCGCCGTGCATGTTGCCGTGGTCGGTCATGGCGATGGCGGGCATCTTCTGCCGCCCGACCTCTTCGAACATCTGCTTCAGCCGAGCGGCCCCGTCGAGCATGGAGTACTCGGTATGAACGTGCAGGTGAACGAAAGAGTCGGCCATGCCTGCTGCGCCTCCTGCTCGTGCATGCGACCGCGCACGTACCTGACGGTACGTGTCGGCGCTATCGGTCCCGGGGGAAGATCGTCAACCCGGCGGGGGCGCCGGAATGACGCGGTCCTGAGAGCCTAACTCTCCTCTGGGGCCCCATGCGCCCCGACGCGCCCAATCGCGCGGGCACTACGGTAGGCGCCCGGGGGGACACCCAGCGTCCGCTTGAAATGGCGGGTCAGGTGGGCCTGGTCGGCGAAGCCGGTACGGGCCGCGACGTCGGCGGGGCGCAGGCCCTCGTCCAGCAGGACGCGCGCCTCCCGCACGCGCACCTGGTTGAGGTAGGCGTGCGGCGGCAGGCCGACGGTGTCGCGGAACGCGCGCAGCAGCGGGAACGGGCGGGTGCCGACGGCCTCGGCCAGCTCGTCCAGGGACGGCGGCCCGACGAGGCTCGCGTGCAGGATCTCGCGGGCCTCGCGGACGGCGCGCGGCATCCGCCACGCCTCGCCGGGCGCGCCGCTCCGCAGGTGGTCGCGGACGTGGGCGTGCCGGGTGAGCATGCCGGTCAGCGCCGTCCGCAGCATGGTGGACGCCGCCAGCGCGTCGCCCTTCTCCCCCGCCCGGTGGACGGCGCGCAGCAGGTCGGCGGCGCGGGGGTCGTCCACGACGGGGTCCGGGAAAGCGGGCGTGCCGGCCCGGGCGCCCAGCTCGGCGGCCACCCCGGCCACGACGCCGACCGGCGGGTAGATCACCCGGTAGGCCCAGCCCTCCGGCGCGCCCGCGTGCCCGCCGTGCACGACGCCGGGGTTGACCACGACGACCGAGCCGGCCCCGGCGCGCTGCACGCCGCCCGGGTGCTCGAACTCCTCCACGCCCGCGTCGATGACGCCGAACACGTAGCCGTCGTGGGCGTGCCGGGCGAACCGGTGCGTCACGTAGCGGGCGCGCAGCAGGTCGACCTCGGGGAACGCCGGATGGCGGTAATAGTGCGCGACCTCTTCCCCCATATCGGACATGCTATCCGGGCCGTCTCAACCGGCGAGACGATCCGTCCATCGTTTGACGGGCACCGGCCGTCACCGCATACGATCTGGTCCGTGGAACGTCGTCACTTCAGGTTTACGGGGCCGGCTCCGGGCGAGCCGGCCGCCGCTGCGACCTGAGCGACGACCCCGGAGCCGGCAAGGCAGAGCCCCGCATCGGGCTCTGCCTTTTCTGTTGACCAGAGCGGCCCGGGCACGGACCCCCCTTGCGCGAACGGCCGCCGCACGAGAGGGAACCCCGACATGCACGACCAGGTCATCGACCCCGTGGAGGACGCCGCGGCCTGCCCGGCCTGCGGCCGGCCAGGGGACGGCGGCGAGCTGCGCGTGGCGCTGCCGTCCGCCGGGGACATCGCCACGCTCGGCGAGGCCAGGGCCGCGATCGACGGGCTCGACGCCGCCCTCGCCACCCTGCTGGAGCACCGCGCCGCGGTCGCCGCCGCCGTCCAGCGGCTCAAGCCGGTCGGCGGCTTCGCCGGACGCGACCCGGCGCGCGAACGGCAGATCGTCGAGGCGATGGCCGTGCACGCGCCGTCCCTCGGGCCCGACCGGCTCGCCCGCATCATGACCGCCGTGATCGAGGCCGGTCTCGACGCCGCCGAGAACCGGTGACCGCCGGGACCCGCGGTGAGAGTTGCAAGAACGTTCAAGATTGCGGGACGCGCCCGTCCCTAGCGTGGACGCCATGAGCGTGACCGAGACCGAGACCGGGGAGGTGGGCGCGCCGGACGAGGGCGCGCGCAGGTCCGCCGCCGTGCGGGACGGGCTGGGCGTCGGCATCGCCGTCGGCATGTCGGGGCTCGCGTTCGGCGCGGCGGCCGTCACGGCCGGGCTGACCATCGCGCAGGCGTGCGTGCTGAGCCTGCTGGCGTTCACGGGCGCGTCGCAGTTCGCGCTCGCCGGGGT
>NZ_SMJX01000404.1 GCF_004348535.1 Actinomadura sp. KC216 | reverse complement strand
GCCGGGGAGCCGTTCGGTGTGCGCCACCTCGCCGTCCGCGGCGAAGATCACCAGACTTTCGGAGCGGCGCGCCCGGATCTCCTCCTCGATGGTCTGCTCGATCGCGCGGAGCATGCCCTTCGGGGCGTGCTGGGCCTCCAGGTCCGCGCGAAGCGCCCGCCACCGCAGCTCGACGGCCTTGGACGCGTCCTCGGTGGTCCGGGTGAGGTCCGCGTACACCGACGCGAAGGGTCCCGGACGTTGGTACAGCGATTTGAGGAATGCCAGATCCATGGGGTGGCCCTACCCGCCGCATATGGGACAAACGTAAAGAATGAGGCGGCCGGGCCGGGCGGCGGCGCCCGTGGTCAGTGGTTGCGCAGCGCGTTGACCAGCTGGGACTTGTTCATCGACGACCGTCCCTCGATGCCGATCTCGCGGGCCCGTTTCATCAGGTCTTCCTTCGTCCAGTCGCTGTACGACGGGTTCTTGCCGCCCTTGCGGCCGACCTTCTTCTTGCCCTGGCCCGCCGACGCGTTCGCGATCCGGGCGGCCTTCTCCTTGCTCTCGCCCTGGTCGCGGAGCTTCTGGTACATCTTCTCGTTCTTGATCTGTGCTCTAGGCATATCGGACAGGTACCCGGCACGTGCGGTTCACACATCGGCGACAATGGCACCCGGGGAAGGGGATTCGTGCGCATTCGCATCCTGGGCCCGCTCGATGTGCGGGACGGGGCCGCGCGGCCGGTCGAGGTCGGCGGCCGGCGGCTGCGCGCCCTGCTCGTCCGGCTCGCGGCGGAGGCGGGACACCCGGTGTCGGCCGACCGGCTGCTCGACGACCTGTGGGACGGCGCCCCGCCCGCCGGCGGAGGCAACGCGCTGCAGGCGCTGGTCTCGCGGCTCCGCGGCGTCGCGGGGCGCGACCTGGTCGAGCACGGCCCTGCCGGTTACCGGCTCGGCATCGACCCCGCGCAGGTGGACGCGGTCGCGTTCGAGCGCGGCGTCGCAGCCGCCCGCCGGGAGGACGACCCCGCACGGCGGGCCGAGGCGCTCCGCGAGGCGCTCGCGCTGTGGCGCGGCCCCGCGCTCGCCGACGTCGCCGACGCCGGGTTCGCCGCCGCGACGATCGCGCGGCTGGACGAGCTGCGGCTCGCCGCCGTCGAGGACCACGCGGACGCCGAGGTCGCCGCCGGGCGGCCCGTCCCGCCGGTCGCCGACCTCGAACCGCTCGCCGCGGCGCACCCGCTGCGCGAACGGCTCCGCGGGCACCTCATGCGCGCCCTGTACGCGGCGGGACGGCAGGCCGACGCGCTGGAGGTCTTCGAGGAGACCCGCCGCGCCCTCGCCGACCGGCTCGGCGTCGACCCGTCCCCGGAGCTGTCCGCCGTCCACCTGGAGATCCTGCGGCAGGACGTCCCGGCCGCCGAGCGGCCGCCGCGCCTGGAACGAACGCCGCCGGACGTCCCGCGGCCCGCGCGCACCAACCTGCCCGCCCAGCTCACCAGCTTCGTCGGGCGGGAGGAGGAGTCGCGGCGGGTCGGCAAGCTGCTGCGCGAGACCAGGCTCGTCACCCTCACCGGCCCCGGCGGCGCCGGGAAGACCCGGCTGGCCGGGGAGAGCGCCGCCGCGCTCATGGAGGAGATGCCGGACGGCGTCTGGTTCGTCCCGCTGGCCCCCGTCAGCGACCCGGGCGACGTCGTGCAGGCCGTGCTGCTCGCGCTCAACGTGCCCGAGACCGTCCGACCCGGCGAGACCCGCGTGATCGCGCGGCCCCTCGAACGGCTCACCGACTTCCTCGCCGCCAAGCGGATGATCATCGTCCTCGACAACTGCGAGCACGTCCTCGACGCCGCCGCGCGGCTCGCCGGGCACGTCCTCGCGCAGGCCGAGGGCGTGCGGATCCTCGCCACCAGCCGGGAGCCGCTCGGCATCACCGGCGAGTCGCTGTGCCCGGTGCCGTCCCTTCCGCTGCCGGACGACGCCGTCACCGACCCCGCGGACGCGCTCGGCTACGCCTCCGTCCGCCTGTTCGCCGACCGGGGCGCGGCCGTCCGCCCCGGCTTCGCGGTCGACGCGGACACCGTCGCCGACGTCGTCGCGATCTGCCGCGCGCTCGACGGCATCCCGCTCGCGATCGAACTGGCCGCCGCCCGGCTGCGCTCCCTCACCTCCAGCCAGATCGCGGCCCGGCTCGGCGACCGGTTCCGGCTCCTCACCGGCGGCAGCCGCGCCGCGCTGCCCAGGCACCGGACGCTCCGCGCCGTCGTCGACTGGAGCTGGGACCTGCTGGACGACGTCGAACGCACCGTCCTGCGCCGCCTGTCGGTGTTCGCGGGCGGCGCCACGCCGGACGCCGCCGTCCGCGTCTGCGGCCTCGACGCGCCCGGCGCCCCCGAACCCCACGACGTCATCGACGTGATCGCCGCGCTGATCGACAAGTCGCTGGTGATGGCGGACGGCAACACCGACGTCCGCTACCGGCTGCTGGAGACCGTCCGCGTGTACGCGGGGGAGCGGCTGGACGAGGCGGGCGAGACCGCACGCGTCCGGTCCGCGCACGCCGCCTACCTCGTCGACCTCGCCGAGCGCGCCGAGCCTGAGCTGCGCCGCCACGACCAGCTCCGCTGGGCCGAACGCCTCGCCGACGAACGCGGCAACGTCACCGCCGCGTTCCGGCACATCATCGAGACGCGCGACCGGGAGTCGGGCCTGCGGCTGGGGGCGGCGCTGGTGTGGTTCTGGCTCCTGCGCGACCAGGAGGTCGAGGCGGGGCACTGGGCGGTCGGCGTCCGCGACATGGTCGGCGGCACCGTCCCGCCGGGCCTGGAGGAGCAGTACGCCCTGTGCGTCGTCGCCGCGGGCCTCATCACCGAGATGAGACGGGAGGCCGGGCCGGACGCCGAAAAGCTGAGCGCGATCTTCGACGGCGTCGCCGACATCGTCCCCGGACGGCCGATGCACCCCGCCCTCGTCCTCATGGAACCGGCCTCCAGCATGTTCCACGGGGACATGGACGAGATCGAGCGGCGCCTGCGCCGCATCCAGGACCACCCCGACCCGTGGGTCCGCGCCGTCACCCACGCCCTCCTCGCGCACATGGGCATCAACACCGGGCACATCGACCGGGCGGCCGAGGAGGCCGCCGCCGGCTACGCCCGGTTCCGCGAGCTCGGCGACCGGTTCGGGATGATCCTCGGGCTCAGCGGAATGATGCAGGTCGCGACCGCCCGCGGCGAGCTCGCCGACGCCATCCGGTTCGGCGAGGAGGCGTACGGCTACGCGACCGCCGGCGTCAGCCCCGAGCAGGGCGCGTCGATCCTCACCCAGCTCGCGCGGGCCCGCGCCGACCAGGGCGACCTGGTGCGGGCCCGCGAGGAGCTCCACCTCGCGATGGCGCAGATGGACCGGATCGGCGAGTTCGCCGAAGCCGCCAGCGCCTCGCTCCTACTGTGCGAGCTGGACCTGAAGGAGGGCGACCGCGAGGCCGCCCGCCAGCACGCCGACCGCGCCTATAGGTGGGCCGAACCGCGCGAGCACCGCCCCGACTTCGCGCAGATCGTCCGCCGCACCTACAGCCGCATCGCCTGCCTCGCCGAGGAGGACGGCGACCTCGACGCGGCGCTCGGCTGGCACCTGCGGGCGGTCAGCGACATCAAGAACGACGCGCTGATGGGCAACCCGGCCCTGGCCGCGCTCGTCGAGGGACTCGCCGCCTTCGCCACCGCGCGCGGTGCCCCCGCCCGTGCCGCCGAACTGCTCGGCACCGCGCACACCCTGCGCGGATTCCGAGACACCGGCTGCTACGACGTCCACCGGACGCTCACGGCCGCCACCCGCGCGCTCGGCGACGACGCCTTCTCCGCCGCCTACGAGCGCGGCCGCCGCGTCACCCGCGAGGACGTCTTCGCAGCGGGTCCCGCCATCGTTCACTCCACCGCCCCGGACTCCTCGGCGGGCCCGGACTCCTCGGCAGGGCCGGACTCCGCCTGACGGTTCGGCCGGGTGTCAGGCCCGCCGCGAATACATCCGCATGGCCAGCGGGAACGTGACCACGACGATCCCCGCCGCCCACGCGAGCGTGTACCAGATGTGGTTCCCGACCGGCCCGCCGACCATCAGCGCGCGCAACGACTCCGCGAGATGCGTGACCGGGTTGACCTTCGTCCACGCCTCCAGCCATCCCGGCATCGTGGACGTGTCCGGAACGAGGATGCTGCTCCCGAACGTCAACGGCATCACCCAGATGAACGAGAGCCCCTGGACCGTGTCCGGCGTCGGCGCGACCAGCCCCACCAGCACGGAGATCCAGCAGACCGCCAGGTAGAACACGTACGCGAGCGCGAACCCGGCCAGCACCGACAGCGGATCGGTATGGAACCGGAATCCCAGCAGCGAACCGAACCCGACCAGAACCGTCATCACGGTCACGAACCGGGCCGTATCCCCGAGCACCGACCCGATCAGCGGCGCGGAACGCGCGATCGGCAGGCTCCGGAACCGGTCGAACACGCCCTTGTGGATGTCCTCGTTCAACGCCGTCCCGAGCCCCATCGTCGCGAACATCGCCATCTGCGCGATCAGGCCCGGCAGCAGTTCCTGCAGATAAGACTTCGTGTCGCCCGCCACCGCCCCGCCGAACACGTACAGGAACAGCAGCAGGAACACGATCGGCATCAGCGTCGTGTCCAGCAGCTTCTCCGGCGAGTGCTTCAGCTGGGAGATGTTGCGCCACGCCAGCGTCAGGCCGTGCCGCAGCGTCCGCCGCGGGCTGATGTGCGCGGGCGGCTCCTGGGCCGGGCGGCGCCCGTCAACGGTGATGGCGGTCATGCCACGCTCCCCTCGGGGACGAGTTCGGACGGCGGCTCTTCGGCGAGATGACCGGTCAGGGTGAGGAACACCTCGTCCAGGCTCGGCATCCGCAGCGCCAGCTCCGCCGCCGTGATGGACGCGTCGTCCAGCCGCCTGACCAGCGCCGACAACAGCCGCGGATCGTGCACCGGCGCGGTCACGAGCCCGGCCGGCTCCTGCACCTCCGGCTGCTCCCCGGTCAGCTCGGCGACGATCGCGGTGAGCTGCGCCGTGCGGTACGGCTCGGACGCGCGGACCACCAGCGTCTGCCGCCCGATCCGCCCCTTCAGGTCATCGGACGTGCCCTCCGCGATCACCCGTCCGTGGTCGAACACCGCGATCCGGTCGGCGAGCGCGTCGGCCTCCTCCAGGTACTGCGTGGTCAGCAGCACCGTCGCCCCGTCGGAGACGACACCGCGGACCGTGTCCCAGACCTCGTTGCGGGCCCGCGGGTCGAGCCCGGTCGTCGGCTCGTCCAGGTAGATGACCTCGGGACGGTTGATCAGGCTCGCCGCCAGATCGAGCCGCCGCCGCATCCCGCCCGAGTACGTCTTCACGGCCCGCGACCCGGCCTCGGTGAGCCGGAACCGGTCCAGCAGCTCGCGGGCCCTGGCCTTCGCCTCCCGCCGCTCGAAGTCCAGCAGCCGGGCGATCATCACCAGGTTCTCGGTGCCGGTCAGCTCCTCGTCCACGGACGCGTACTGTCCCGTCAGCCCGATCATCGCGCGCACCTGGACGGCGTCCTTGACGACGTCGTAGCCGCACACCTCGGCCCGTCCCGCATCCGGCTTCAACAACGTCGCCAGCACCCTGACGGCGGTCGTCTTCCCCGCCCCGTTCGGCCCCAGCACCCCGAGGACCGTGCCCCGGCGCGCCGAGATGTCCACGCCGTCCAGGGCCTTCGTCTCCCCGAACCGTTTGCGCAGCCCTTCGGCGCGTATCACATCGTCCATCGGTCGTCCCTCACAGATCGTCGGCCTCTTCGCTCTGCCGCCGGCAACCGTCGCCGAACGAACTGATACGGCACGGACATCGGCGAGCACCCGCTGACGGTGCACTGACGCGACACTGACCCCCCGGCACCTGACCCCTCCGTGACCAGCGGGTTTCCGCCAATGGACGAGGGGATGGACGTTCCGATTTGACGGGTCGTCCGGGGCTGCCTAGTCTTCTTCGTGCCCCAAGGGATGCGGGACGCCGAGAGGCGGACGGCCCCGGGGCAAAGCCAACAGAGGAAAAACGGTTCGCAGCTTGATCCGGGCCGGGGTACTCTTGAGTGGCAAGCCCGGGACGGGATGCAGGACGCCGGAAGGTGGCCGGCCCGTAGGGCACCTCCCATCGAAACGATCTTGGCGGGTTCTTCGCTCGCGGGTTCGCTGTCGTGTGGGAACTCGGTTCGTTCAGCCTTCGTCAAAAAGGATCTTCCTGGATCCGCTTGACAACGGCAGCGAACCAGGTAAGTTAGAAGGGTTGCCCCGGAGCCGGGGCCTGCGAAAGCGGGTTCACGGCGCGGTGGGTGTCCGTTTCTTGAGAACTCAACAGCGTGTTAAAAGCCAGTGCCTTTATACGGCCCGCTCCTTTTGGGGGGTTGGGTCGTCCCCGTGGCCGTCCTTTGGGGCGGTCAGGGATTTCTTTGAGGCAATGCAGCCCCTTTTTGGGGTTGTGATGCTGGGATTGTTTCCAAGGTTTGGCCGGTGTGGAGGTTCGCCCCTTCGTGCTGGTCGTGTGGCCTTAATGGAGAGTTTGATCCTGGCTCAGGACGAACGCTGGCGGCGTGCTTAACACATGCAAGTCGAGCGGAAAGGCCCCT
>NZ_SMJX01000403.1 GCF_004348535.1 Actinomadura sp. KC216 | reverse complement strand
GCCCGCGGCAGCCGAGTCCCCGCCCACGCCGGACGACGGCACCCGCCGCTACCTGGACGAACTCCAGGAACGCCCGCAAAAACCCGCGGAAGAGCCCCAGAACACCCCGAGCCCCGACACCGACTAGGACGGCCCTGGAACAGGACCGTCCACCCGCACACAGCCCGTCCGCGGGCCTGAGCGGGGCACTGCAAGACCCGAACTCGCGCTCGCTCACACCGTGGCCAGAGCGGCGAGAACCACCTGGCGACCGGGGTCAGTTCTCGTCGCGGCCCTCTTCGCTGTCGATCACGCCGTCGACGTAGCCGCGGGCGTACTCCCAGCTCACGTAGTCGACGGGATCGGGGGCCAGGGCGGGCTCGTGGACGCGCGGCAGGCCCTCGTCGAGCAGGTGGCGCAGGTTGCCGTGCAGCAGATCCCAGTCGATGTAGTGGAGCTTGCCGCAGTCGCCGCAGTCGACCGTGAGCCCGCGCACGCCGAGCGGTTCCAGCAGGGCGCGGAAGACCTCCAGATCGGCGAGGTCGGCCAGCACGTCCTCCCGCTCCGTCACGCTGAGCGGAGCGGTGTCGTCGCCCGGGTCGCCGAGCGCCGCCGCCGGGTCCTCCGGGTCTCCCGCGAACGGGTCGAGCGGAGCGTCGTCGTGCACATACCCACGCTACTGCCACGCGCCCGAAGTGGTGCACCCCCCTGCCCTCTCCGTGCGCGGACGATCACGGGGCGTGCGCGCGAGCGGGAATGTGCTGGGCCGCCGCCCTTGTTGCGAGATGTCATCAAGGCCACGTGGCCGCCCCCGGCAAAGCCCGTCCGGCCGCGGGTTCACGCCCTACCATGGGTACAGGTCGCCGTGACCTGGCCCGATGCCGCCACCTCTTACGGGAAGGTAGTCATGAACCCCGCCGAGCCCGAGAAGTTCCTCCCGCAGGGCCTTACCTTCGACGACGTGCTCCTGCTGCCGGGCTACTCCGATCTGCAGCCCGGCGAGGCCGACACCACGACCCGGCTGACCCGCCGGATCACGCTGCGCATCCCGCTCGTGTCGGCGGCGATGGACACGGTGACCGAGGCCCGCACGGCGGTCGCGATGGCGCGGCAGGGCGGCATCGGCGTCCTGCACCGGAACATGTCGATCGAGGAACAGGCGGAGGAGGCCGATCGGGTCAAGCGCTCCGAGGCGGGGATGATCACCAACCCGGTGACCTGCCTGCCGGACGCGACGCTCGCCGACGTCGAGGAACTCTGCGCCCGCTACCGGATCTCGGGCGTGCCGGTCACCGACGTCCGGGGCGTGCTGGTCGGCATCGTGACGAACCGGGACATGCGCTTCGAGTCCGACCCGTCCCGTCCGGTGCGCGAGGTCATGACACCGATGCCGCTGGTCACGGCGCCGGTGGACGTGACGCGCGAGGAGGCGTTCCGGCTGCTGGCGGGCAACAAGGTGGAGAAGCTCCCGCTGGTGGACGCCGACGGCCGCCTCAAGGGCCTGATCACCACCAAGGACTTCACCAAGAGCGAGAAGTACCCCGACTCCACCAAGGACGCCGACGGGCGGCTCCTCGTCGCCGCGGCCGTCGGCGTCGGCGCCGACGCGATCCGCCGCGCGCAGGCCCTCATCGACGCCGGCACCGACGTGATCATCGTGGACACGGCGCACGGCCACTCCAAGGGCGTCGCCGACACGATCGCCGCGATCAAGTCGAACGCGGACGTCGAGGTCGTCGGCGGCAACATCGCGACCTACGCGGGCGCGAAGGTCCTGGTGGACGCGGGCGCCGACGCGGTCAAGGTCGGCGTCGGACCGGGTTCGATCTGCACCACCCGCATCGTCGCGGGCGTCGGCGTCCCGCAGCTCACCGCGATCTCCGAGGCGGCCCGCGCCGCCCGCGAGGCCGGTGTCCCGGTGATCGGCGACGGCGGCCTGCAGTACTCCGGCGACATCGCCAAGGCGATCGTCGCCGGCGCCGACACGGTCATGCTCGGCTCGCTCCTCGCGGGCGTCGAGGAATCGCCCGGCGAGCTGATCTTCGTCCACGGCAAGCAGTACAAGTCGTACCGCGGCATGGGCTCGCTCGGCGCCATGCGCAACCGGGAGCGCGGCGGCTCCTTCTCCAAGGACCGCTACGCGCAGGCCGACGTCAACGCCGAGGAGAAACTGATCCCCGAGGGCGTCGAGGGCCAGGTGCCCTACCGCGGCCCGCTCGCCAACGTCGCGCACCAGCTCGTCGGCGGCCTCCAGCAGTCGATGTGGTACGCGGGCACCCGCACGATCCCCGAACTCCAGGAACGCGGCCAGCTCATGCGCATCAGCTCCGCCGGCCTCCGCGAGAGCCACCCCCACGACATCCAGATGACGGTAGAGGCCCCCAACTACCAGGGCCGCTGACCCCGCCCACGCCTGCCGTCCACACGGCACCACCACCAGGGCCCGCGCGCCCCCGCACCCGTCCCCAGCAGCCGTCACCCACGCCGCTTGGGCGCTGCCACCCAGCCATGAGCCGTCCTGCCATAGGGCGTCTCTGCGGGCCGCGCCGTCGCGCAGCGCCGCGCCCCGGCCCTCGGCATCGTGCCGTCCCGCCGGACGCGCGTTCCCAAGGATGGTTGTGCGGCGTCGGGCCCCGGCTCTCGGCTTCGTGCGGTCCCGCTGGGCGTGCGTTCCCGGGGATCGTCGTGGCGTCGGGCCCCGGTCCTCTGCTTCGTGCCGTTCTGCCGGGCGTGCGTTCCCGGGCATCCTCGTGCGGCGTCGGACCCCAGTCCTCGGCATCGTGCCGTCCCGCCGGACGCGCGTTCCCAAGGATGGTTGTGCGGCGTCGGGCCCGGCTCTCGGCTTCGTGCGGTCCTGCCGGGCGCGCGCGTTCCCGAGGACGGTTGTGCGGCGTCGGGGCCCAGCCTTCGGCATCGTGCCGTTCTGCCGGGCGTGCGTTCCCGAGACTGTCGTGCGGCGGTGCGGCCCTGGCCTGAGCGGCGGGTGCCTGTCGGGTCTGGTGGCGTGCCGGTTGTGGCGGGTGCTGACGTAAGCTCATCCGGGGCTTGTTCCCGCGGTCGGCGGGAACGCCGGGCAGGAGCGGGGACACCGAGCAGGACGAGGACCGGCACGGCGCCGG
Organism: Actinomadura sp. KC216; assembly: GCF_004348535.1. GTDB lineage: Bacteria > Actinomycetota > Actinomycetes > Streptosporangiales > Streptosporangiaceae > Spirillospora. Next base: position 3,581 of record NZ_SMJX01000403.1, on the reverse strand, counting down.
GGTGAGGAAGAGGGGCGCAGTGGCTGCTGAGGTGGAGATCGGCCGGGGCAAGAGCGGCCGCCGGGCGTACGCCTTCGACGACATCGGCATCGTGCCGTCCCGCCGGACGCGCGATCCCGAGGAGGTCAGCGTCGCCTGGCAGATCGACGCCTACCGGTTCGAGATGCCGCTGGTCATCGCGCCGATGGACAGCGTGGTCAGCCCCGCCATAGCGATCGCGGTCGGGCGGCTCGGCGGCCTCGCCGTCCTCGACCTCGAGGGCCTGTGGACGCGCTACGAGAACCCCGAGCCGCTCCTCGCCGAGATCGCCTCGCTGGACGACGTGCGCGCCACCCAGCGGCTCCAGGAGATCTACTCCGAGCCGATCAAGGAGGAACTGATCGGCCGCCGGATCGAGGAGATCCGCGAGGCCGGCGTGACGGTGGCGGCGCGGCTGTCACCGCAGCGCACCGCGCAGTTCCACAAGGCCGTCATCGACGCGGGCGTCGACCTGTTCGTGATCCGCGGCACGACCGTGTCCGCCGAGCACGTGTCGGGACGCGCCGAGCCGCTGAACCTCAAGCAGTTCATCTACGACCTGGACGTCCCCGTCATCGTCGGCGGCTGCTCCACCTACACCGCCGCGCTGCACCTCATGCGCACGGGCGCCGCCGGTGTTCTCGTCGGGTTCGGCGGCGGCTCCGGTCACACCACGCGGACCGTCCTCGGCGTCGCCGTCCCGATGGCCACGGCCGTGGCGGACGTGGCCGCCGCCCGCCGCGACTACATGGACGAGTCCGGCGGACGCTACGTCCACGTGATCGCGGACGGCGGCATGGTCAACAGCGGCGACATCGCGAAGGCGTTCGCGTGCGGCTCCGACGCCGTGATGGTCGGCTCGCCGTTCGCCCGGTCCACCGAGGCGCCGGGACGCGGCTACCACTGGGGGAGCGAGGCCCACCACGGCGACGTCCCGCGCGGCACCCGCCTCGAACTCGGGACGATCGGCACGATGGAGCAGATCCTGCACGGCCCGTCCCATGTCGCGGACGGCTCGATGAACCTGATCGGCGCCCTGCGCCGCGCCATGGCGACGTCCGGCTACACGGAGCTGAAGGAGTTCCAGCGCGTCCAGGTAGTCGTGGCCCCCCGGCGCTCCACCGACTGACGAGATCAGGCTGAGACCGAGCCCACGCGGAATCGGCCGTTTCCGGGGTGGACCCGTCCCTACTCTGGGGTAGGTAACGCTCGGAAACCGAACCGCTCTGGGGGGAATCGCGATGACGGGATCACCTGTGACGGGCCTGGGCAGCTCCCGGCTGGGCCCGGCCGAACGGGCGGCGGCGCTCGATCGCATGGCGCGCGAGGAGTTCGACGTGGTCGTCGTGGGCGGCGGCATCGTCGGCGCGGGCGCGGCGCTCGACGCGGCCACCCGGGGCCTGTCCGTCGCGGTGGTCGAGGCGCGGGACTTCGCGTCGGGGACGTCCTCCCGCTCGTCCAAGCTGATCCACGGCGGGCTCCGCTACCTGGAGCAGTACAACTTCGACCTCGTCCGCGAGGCCCTCACCGAACGCGGGCTCCTCCTCCAGCAGATCGCCCCGCACCTGGTGCGGCCCGTCCCGTTCCTCCTGCCCACCACGCACCGCGTGTGGGAGCGCGGGTACTTCGGCGCCGGGGTGGCGCTGTACGACGCGCTCGCGTTCCAGATGGGCAGCACCCGCGGCGTCCCGCACCACCGGCACCTGACGCGGCGCGGCGCGCTGCGGCTCGCCCCGTCCCTCCGCAAGGACTCCTTCGTCGGAGCGATCCAGCTCTGGGACGCCCAGGTCGACGACGCCCGCTTCGTGATGATGGCGCTCCGCACCGCCGCCGAGTACGGCGCGCAGATCGCGTCCCGCACCCAGTGCATCGGTTTCCTGCGCGAGGGCGAGCGCGTCACCGGCCTGCGCATCCGCGACCTTGAGGGCAACACGACCAGCGAGGTCCGCGCGAAGCAGGTCGTGAACGCCACCGGCGTCTGGACGGACGACATCCAGGAACTCGTCGGCGGCCGCGGCCAGATCCACGTCAAGTCCTCGAAGGGCATCCACCTCGTCGTCCCGAAGGACCGCATCCACTCCGCGACCGGCATCCTCCTCCGCACCGAGAAGTCGGTCCTTTTCGTGATCCCGTGGGGCCGCCACTGGATCATCGGCACCACCGACACCGCCTGGGACCTCGACAAGGCCCACCCCGCCGCGTCCAAGGCCGACATCGACTACGTCCTGGACCACGTCAACACCGTCCTGACGACGCCCCTCACCCACGACGACGTCGAGGGCGTCTACGCGGGCCTGCGCCCCCTCCTCACCGGCGAGACCGAGGAGACCTCGAAACTCTCCCGCGAACACGTCGTCGCGCATCCCGTGCCGGGGCTCGTCCTCGTCGCGGGCGGCAAGTACACCACCTACCGCGTCATGGCGAAGGACGCCATCGACGCCGTCGCGCACGGCCTCGACGGGAAGATCCCCGAGTCCTGCACCGACCGCATCCCGCTCGTCGGCGGCGACGGCTTCCAGGCCATGTGGAACGCCCGCCACCGCCTCGCCGCCCGCTCCGGCGTCCACGTCGCCCGCATCGAGCACCTCCTGCGCCGCTACGGAACGCTCCTGGACGACCTCCTCGAACTCATCTCCGAGAAGCCCGACCTCGCCAAGCCCCTCGCCGGCGCCGACGACTACCTCCGCGCCGAGATCGTCTACGCCGCCAGCCACGAGGGCGCCCGCCACCTGAACGACGTCCTGGCCCGCCGCACCCGCATCTCCATCGAGACCTGGGACCGCGGCGTCGGCGCCGCCCAGGAGGCCGCCGACCTCCTCGCGCCCGTCCTCGGCTGGTCCAAGAAGCAGCGCGACCGCGAGATCGAGTACTACCGCAAGCGCGTGGAGGCCGAACGCGCCTCCCAGACCCAGGAAGACGACCAGGAAGCCGACGCCCACCGCCGAGGCGCCCCCGACATCGTCCCCACCGCCTAGCCCGCCCACCGCACCGATGATTCTCGCCCCTCCAGGGTCTCTGTCCCTGTGACAGAACTTCAACGAGGAGGACGAGATGAGACGCGTGGTGCTCTACATGATGACCAGCGTGGACGGGTTCATCGCCGGCCCGGACGGCGACCTCGACTGGATGATCTCCCCAGACGAGGAAGGGCAGGCCGAGGCCCTGGACCAACTCGACACGATCGACACCGCCCTGATCGGCCGCGGCGTCTACGAGGAGATGGTCCGGTACTGGCCCACCGCCACAGACGAGTACGCGAACCGCATCAACGCCATGCCCAAGCTCGTCTTCTCCCGCACACCGGAGCCCCTGCGTTGGAACAACGCACGCATCGTCCCCGTCACCGGCGACGCGGACCTGGCCGCCCAGGTGTCCCGCCTGAAGACCCGCCCCGGCCCGGACATGGTCCTCTTCGGCGGCGCACGACTGGCCCAGACCTTTGCACGCCTAGCCCTGGTGGACGAATACCGCCTATGCATCCAGCCAGTAGCCCTGGGCTCCGGCCGCCCCCTCTTCGGCGACCTGAACTCCAGAGTCCCCCTGACCCGAACAGCAACCCGCCC
>NZ_SMJX01000402.1 GCF_004348535.1 Actinomadura sp. KC216 | reverse complement strand
CGCAGTACGAGGTCGTCGACGGCGAACAGGGTGCACTGGAAGTGCACTCCCAGGACGGCTGACACGCCGCGCCGCAGGTCAGAGCCCTATCGGGACGTCCCGCGTTCAGTTCAGGATGTTCTGCCGGACGACGAGCCACACGTTGACCGCGCCGGTCGCGAAGCCGAGCAGCTCCGCCCACGTGGTGGGGACGGAACCGAGATGGAAGGCGGGTTCGAGCAGCGGACCGAGCGGGACGTTCACCGACATGCCCGTCATCGTCACATATCGTCAAAGAGACGACAAGGGGTCAGGTGGTCTCGACCAGGACGATCGGCTCCGTGGTCGGTCGCGCCGAGCCGCCCGCCGGCTCGACCGTGACGCCCAGCTTGTCCGCCGGACGCCACGTCCCCGCCACGACCGCCCGGGTCCCGTCGGCCGGGAGCAGGCCCGCCGGCCGCGCGCCGTTCCCGTCGATCAGCCACAGCTGGTACGCCCGCGCGGACGGCAGCCCAGGCAGCCCCGAGGAAGCGACGACGACCCGGCCGCGGGAGGCGGACGCGACGATCGTCACCGTCCCGCCGCCCCGGGCGATGCCGGTCGCCGACCGCGCGTCGGGCGCGGACAGCACGGACGCCACGTCGCGGTACGCGTCCTCGGCCTGCTCCACGCGCTGCCGTTCCCGGACCGCCTCCGCGACGGAGACCGCCGTCACCAGGCATGCCGCGGCCGCGAGCCCCGCGACGGCGGCGCGCCGCCACCGCCTGGACCGGATCGGCTCGACCCGGGCGCGCGCCTCGCTCTGGGTGTCCGGGGGACGGTTCGGCGCGTCCGGTCCCTGGAGTGTCATGTCCGGCCGCTGGTTCGGCGCGTCCGGCGGCTGGGCCGGGGCGTCCGGCGGCAGGCCCGGGGTGACCGGCGGGAGCTGCCGGACCCGCCGGATGTCCGCCAGCACCCGGCCGCGCAGCCGCGGCGGCGGCGCCTCCGCGACCGCCACGCCGAGCCGCGCCGCCGTCGCCCGGAACTCGGAGAGCTCGGCCGCGCAGGTCTCGCACCCGGCGAGATGCGACTCGAACAGCCGCCGCTCCTCCGCGTCGTCGATCGCGTCCAGCGCGTACGCGCCGGCGAGGGCGTGCACGTCCTCCCTCATCGCTCCACCCCCAGGCAGTCGCGCAGGCGGACGATGCCGTCGCGCATCCGGGTCCGCACCGTGTTCAGCGGGGCCCCGGTCAGTTCGGCGACTTCACGGTACGTGTGCCCGCCGTAGTAGGCGAGCGTCACCGACTCGCGTTGCAGCCGCGTCAGCGCGTCCAGGCAGCGGCGCACCCGCTCGTGCTCCATCCGCGTCTCGACCCGCTCGCCCACCGGATCGGGCGCGGCGCCGGGGCCGTGCCGCGCGGCCCGCGCCTCCCGCTCGCCCGCGGACTGCTCGCGCCGCACCCGGTCCACGGCCCTGCGGTGCGCGATCGTCATGATCCAGGCCATGGCGGAGCCGCGCCCCGGGTCGTAGCGGGCCGCGGACCGCCACACCTCGATCATGACCTCCTGCGTCACCTCCTCGGCCATCGCCGGATCCCGGACGATCCGCCGCGCGAGGCCGTGCACCGGTGCCGCCACCACGTCGTACAGCTGCTCGAACGCGCGCTCGTCGCCGCGCGCCGTCCGGCCGAGGAGCGCGTCGGCGTCATGACCGGGCACGGTGCCGTTGTCCGGCGGTCTCGTCCCTGTCGCCATGCCGCGCTCCTCTCCCTGACCGTCCTCCAGCCCCCGCCCACCGCCGTTCAACGGACGAGCTCCGCTCGACCGTCTGCCCGTCCGGTACTTCGCGTCCGGAGCCGTCCTGGATGATGAGCGTTCACAGAACGAGACTGCGCAGCGTGAGCCCGACCCCGAGGACGACGACGGTCGCGGACGTCCCGATAGGCATCATTCCGGACGGAAGCCGCGCGCGCTTGGCCAGAATGCGCCGCCCGGCGAGCCCGGCCAGGACGCGCCGCGCGAGGACGCGACCGGAACCGGCGACGAGCAGGCCCACCGTCACGAGCGCGGCGGCCAGGCCGAGCCCGTAGGCGAGGACGAGGACGATCCCGAACCACATCCGCCCGATGGCCGCGCCGCCGACCAGCACCACGACCGCGGACGGGCTCGGGACCATGCCGCCCGCCAGCCCCAGCAGCACCACCCCGCCGCGCCGCGACCCGCGATGATCGTGCCCGTGCTCGTCGGAGTTCCCGTGGCGGTGCCCGTCCCCGTGGCTATGCCCGTGGCCATGCCCGTGGCCATGCCCGTGGCCATGCCCATGCCCATGCCCGTGGCCGTGTCCGTGGCCGTGTCCATGTCCGTGGCGGTTGTGCAGGGCGCGGCGTAGGAGGAGGGCTCCGGCCGCTGTGACGAGGACGCCACCGGCCGCGCCGAGCCAGGGGAACAGCGCGTCGGGTGCGAGGAGCGTTCCGGTCGTCACGAGCAGCCCGAGGACGAGGACGCCCGCGGTGTGCGTGGCCGTGACGGTGAGGCCCAGGGTGAGGATGTCCCGGGTCCGGTTCCGGCTCTCGCCGATCGCGTGCGCCGCCATGATCGTCTTGCCGTGCCCGGGGGCGAGCGCGTGCAGCGCGCCGAGCACCAGCGCGACCAGGAAGGCGAGGGCGGCGAAGCCGGGCGTGAGGTCGTGCCGCGCGACCAGGGACGTGAACCGCTGGGTGAGCCCGTCCGCGCCGCGCGGCAGCAGCCGCTCGGCCCCGCCGCCGGATCCGCCGCCGGATCCGCCGCCGGGCCCGGACGCCGCGAGCGGCGGGCCGCCCGCGCGCGCCGTGAGGGTCGCCGTCCGCTGGTCGAGCGGCGAGGCGAGCATGTCCTCCGGGTAGCTGGTGAGCCGTCCGCTGCGGGACGTCTCCGGCACGTCGGACGCGGACAGCGTCATCCGGTCGCCCCGCGCCGTGATCTCCCGCCAGCCGACCCGGCCGTCCGCCGCGCCGCCGTCCCGGAACGAGATCGTGCCGGGTCCGGCGGGCGCGGTGATCCGGCATTCCGTCCGCAGCGTCGGCAGCCCCGCCTGGCCCTTCGGTGCCGTGGCGGACGCCGATGCGACGGTCGCGGTCACGGCCCGCCCGTTCACCGTGACGCGGAACGACGCGGCCGCGCGCCCGCAGACCCCGTCCGCCCAGGCGCCGAGTTCCGTGACGGACGGACGGCCGTCACCATCGGTCTCCACCTGCGGAAGGGCCTGCGCGGCCGGAATCTCGGCGAGGTCCTCGACATGGTCGATCCGCAGTTCGTGCGGGGCCACGACCAGCCCGTCGTAGTGGTTCACGCTGAAGTTGCCCAGCGGGTGCGCGGCGACCAGCCCGGCCGCGAGCGCGAAGGCGATCATGATGCGTCCTCCAGGTCACGGCTCCCGCCCGGCCGCGTGCCGAGCGCCTTCTCGATCGCGCGCAGGTGGGCGCGGAACTGCGGGCGGCGGTATCCCGTCGCCGTCGCCTGGCGGGCGTAGGGGAGCGCCTCCTCGTCGCGCCCGTTGACGTGCAGGGCCCAGGCGAGCGCGTCGGCCGCGTGGACGCTGCACTGCCGCACCTTCCGGCCCGGGCGCGGGGCGGGGCAGCGGCGGTCGTATTCGGCCCGCGCCGCGCGCAGCGCCGCCTTCGGGTCACCGTGATCGGACTCGAACAGCGCCGTCTCCAGGTCGGCGTCGACGCCGTTGGCCCTGGCGATCCGGGCCCACGCCGCCGCGACCGCGTACTGCCGTTTCGCCTCGTCCGGGCGTCCCGCCGACTCCAGCAGCTCCCCGTACCCGGCCAGGTACTCCGGCAGCGGCAGCCGCCGGACGATCTCCGCCCGGTCCGCGAGCGCCCCCTTCACGTCGCCGCGCGCCGCGCGGACGCGGGCCTGCCCGTCGAGGGCGGGCAGGTGACCGGGCGACACCCGCAGCGCTTCGGCGTACTCGCGCCCGGCCCGGTCGAGGTCGCCGCCGTTCCAGGCGAGCTCCCCGAGCTGGGTCGCGATGTAGGCGCGGTCGCCGGGCTCGATGGCGGACTCGCGGGCCAGGTCCAGCACCCGCCGCGCCTCCCGGACCTCCCCGCGCAGCTCCCGCACGTACGCGAGCCGCGTGAAGATCGGGATGCCGGGGCGTCGGGCGTCCGCGCGCAGCGCCGCCGCCAGAGCGTCGTCGTAGCGGCCGAGCTCGACGAGCGCGTCCACCCGGACGGCCGCCGCCCGCTCCCCGTACGGGTTCGCCTCCAGCGCGCGGTCGGCGTGGCGCAGCGCGCCGTGGAAGTCGTGCCGGGCCGCCGCCAGCGCGCCCAGCCCGGCGAGCGCCGTGTCGTTGCCGGGGGCCTCCCGCAGCGAGCGCCGCAGGACGCCCTCGGCCTTCGGGTAGTACGTGGTGTCGCCGGTCACCCGGGCCTTCTCCACGTACGCGAACCCGAGCGCCGCCCACCCGGCGGCGTCGCGCGGCTGCGCGCGGAGATGCTTCTGCAGCGCCGCGACGTTCGCGGACGCCGACCCCGAGGCCGAGGCCGGGGCCCCGGCCACCGCGGCCCCGGTCGTGGCGGACGTGTCGGAGGAGCGGACGGGGGCGACCGCCGATCCGAACGTCAGCACCGCGACCAGCCCGGCGGCCGAGACCCCGGCGATGAGCGGACGGCGCATCAGACCTCGAGCCGTCCGGTGACGGGACGCCGGCGCCGCCACCACAGCAGCCCGCCCGTCAGCATGAACGCCGCACCGCCGGCCAGCGCCGCCGCGGGCAGCGCACCGGCCAGCGCGGAACCGTCGTCCTCGTCGGCGACGCGCTCGGACGCGCCCGCGTTGAGGAAGCTCATCGGCTTTCCGTCCGCGCCCGTACGGGCGGCCCCGCCGGACGCCTTGGCGGGGGTGCGGCCGCGGGCGTCGGTCCCGGACCTGGGCTGCGCCACGTACGGGAACGCCTTCTCGAACGGGAGGTCGTTGGCGTTGACGGCGTCGCCGAGGTCGTTCTTGCTGCCGAGCAGCTCGCCCTCGGCGACCTGGAGGATGATGTCGGTGACGTCGTCGGTGAGCCGCCGCCCGTTCGGGAAGCCCTGGTTGTCGCCGTTCAGCACGGCGAGCCGGTCCGGCTTCGGCGTCGGCCTGATCGAGGTGTTGAGCCGCAGCAGCTCGGCCGGCCGCACGTTCTTCGGCTGGTTCAGCCCCGGCACGCCGGTCAGGAACGCCTGGACGAGGTCCTTGCGCGGCGTCGCCGGCGCCGGGATCTTGTAGAGCTGCTCGATCAGCCTCGGCACCTCGGGATCGAGGACGAACTGCGCGAACTGCGCGTCCGCCCACGGGTTGGACGCGTTGAACGTGTCCTTCTTCCCGCGCGGGATGACGACCTCGTTCACCAGCGAGGCACCGAGCCGGGAGACCTGCGTGTAGTCGCCCGAGGCGGTCTGCCGCTGCACGGTCGAGTACACGCCGATCACCGGATCCTGGGCCGTGACCAGGTCCTTCGTCGGCACCTGGACGGCCAGCGTGTTCACGTTGTAGCCGCTGACGGTGTCGTCGCCGACCTCCGAGAGGTTCCCCCCGAACAGCAGGTTGAAGATCTGCAGGTCGATGAAGAAGGAGTCGTCGGCCTGGCCGGCGAACGCGGTGGACCCGTTGCCGAGCGGCCTGATCGCCTGCTGGCGCAGCACCGGGTAGTTCGGCATGGACGCCTTGCCCACGTTGGACGGCGCCACGGGCGCGTTGTCGGCGAGCTTGCTGACGCGGGTCACCTTGCCGTCGGTCTGCCGGATCAGCGTCAGGTCGTAGGTCTGGGTGAAGTTGAGGTCGGGGTCGTCCAGGCTCGTCACCGGCCCGGTGTTGTAGAGGAAGGTGTTCCCGTTCTTCAGGAAGTCGTTGAACTCGAACCGGTAGATCAGGTCCGGCTGCGCGTCGCCGTTGTTGTCGATGTTGAAGTCGTAGCGGGCGTCCCGCGCGAACTTGTAGAAGTTGGGCCCGCCCGCCGGGTCCTCGAAGGGGATGAAGTTGGCGATCAGCGTTGTCGTGTCCGGCTTGTCGGGACTGACGAACGCGTACACGTCGGTGTTGTCGTACTGCGGCTGCCCCGAGATGAGCGGCGCCTCGCGGTGGCTGGACGCCTCGCCCGGCTCCGGCGCCAGCCCGAGGAGCCCGCTGGTGACCAGCAGCCCTCCGGCGGCGACCAGCGCGGCGACGCGCGTCCTGAGCGGATGGATTGTCGGCATTCTGCATTCCCCTACCGGTGTCCGGATGCCGTCGCGGCGGCGCCGTTCCGTGGCGCTGGGCTTGGTATGCCGCGGCGCCGGATCGACCGGTTCCTTCGCCATGCCCGCAACTACTTCGCGGCCGCCCGGGGATCTGATTGCCGCTGTCCTCTTACGGTCATCGCCGAACACATCGGGAGACGCCCCGCCCGCGCCGTCACCTGGGGCGCGGCCCCGGCGGGCGCGGGCGGGCGCCGGGGGTCACCGGGATTTGGCCGCCGGGCGGTGGGGTTTCAGCTGGGGCGGAACCCGCCCGGTGATGATCTCTTCGGCCAGCAGGCGGCCGATGAGGGGGCCGAGGATGATCCCGCTGTGCGTGACGGCCTCGTAGTAGCCGGGGAGCCCGGGGACGCCGCCGATGCTCGGATAGCCGCCCTGCGGGAGGACGCGCTGCCCCGTCCGCACGAGGACGCCGGTGGCCGCGGCCAGGCCGGGGAGGATCCGGACGGCCCGGGACACGAGGTCGCCGGTGAGGTCGCGCGCGTCCCGGCCGCCGGCGAGGGC
>NZ_SMJX01000401.1 GCF_004348535.1 Actinomadura sp. KC216 | reverse complement strand
GAGCGATGGAGGCGGGTGGCGAACTCGCGAGACGCGTCGGGGTCGGCGGGGAGCGGGGTCAGGCGGCGCTCGCCGTGGCTCCAGTAGACGCCGGGGGCGCAGGGGTCGTCGGCGTCGGCGTGCATCTCGCGGACCACGTCCGAGAAGACGGGGAGCACCTCGCGGACGGCCGCCGACGTGATCGGGTACAGCAGCAGCGTGCTGTGGCACGGGACGCCGACCAGCGCGCCGTGCTCGTTCGGCCACGGGAGGAACTGGTCGACCTCGCTGAGCAGCGCCGACACGTACCGGCTGCCCGGTTTGGTGACCACGCGGACGTTGCGGCCCGGAAGTAGGGGCTGGTCGCGGACGGCGACGTCCGCCAGCTCGCGGTCGTGGGTGTTCGTCATCACGTAGCCGAGCTTGTGGAGCCCGAGCAGACCGGCGCGGGCCTTGGTGAGCGGGCCGCCGTAGCGGGGGTGCTCGATCATCACCATCGCGTCGAAGTGGTCACCGGCGGGGACGACGACGAGGCCCTCCCGGTCGCGGGGGGCGAGCTTCGGCACGATGCGCAGCCGCAGCAGCTCCCGGACGTCGCCGAACAGCTCCATCTCGCCGACGGCGAGGAACGCGCGGTCGCCGACCTCCCGGACCCACTCGTCGACCACCCGCGGCCAGGCCGAGCGCGGCTCGCGGGCGCAGCGCTCCAGGACCGTCCAGCTGGAGGCGCGCGCCTCCGACCGGCCGACGGGCAGCACCACCTCGGAGGTGCCGGAGTCGAACCAGGCGCTGGGCGCCAGGGCGGGGAGCACATCGCGGATGAGCGCATGCACGTCCGCCGCCGCGTCCAACGGTTCCATCTCTGCTCATCCCCTTTCACACCCTCAAAGGGATCTTCGGGCTTCGGCGGCTCACGTCACAACCCCCACCTTCTCAGAGTTCCGGTCGGTTGTGGGAGCCATCGCGATCCCCGCCCGCACTCGCTGATCATGCAGGCCTCAAGTACCGTGCTCCCATGCCCGAAATCGTGTATCCACCGGTGATCTTGACGGCTCGCGTCGTGTTCAAGGCCCTGAACATCAAGATCCGTCTGGAGGGGACCGACCACATCCCCAGCACCGGCGGGGCGGTGCTCGTCAGCAACCACATCAGCTACCTGGACTTCATCTTCGCCGGGCTCACCGCGCACCCGGCGAAGCGGCTGGTGCGGTTCATGGCGAAGAAGGAGATCTTCGACAACCGGATCGGCGGGCCGCTGATGCGGGGGATGAAGCACATCCCCGTCGACCGGGACGCGGGCGCCTCCTCCTACGCGGCGTCGCTGAAGGCGCTGAAGAGCGGCGAGATCGTCGGGGTGTTCGCGGAGGCGACGATCAGCCGCTCGTTCACGGTGAAGGACATCAAGAACGGCGCGGTGCGGATGGCGGTCGCCGGGAAGGTGCCGCTGATCCCGGTCGCGATCTGGGGCCCGCAGCGGCTGTGGACGAAGGGCCGCAAGCGCCGGCTGCTGCAGCGCGGCGTGCCGGTGACGATCCTCGTCGGCGAGCCCCTGCATCCGAAGCGCGGCGACGACTACGACCAGTGCACGCGGGACCTGCACGCCCGGATGTCGGAGCTGCTGGAGAAGGCGCAGCGCGAGTACCCCGACGTCCCGAAGCCGGGCGAGACGTGGTGGCAGCCCGCCTACCTCGGCGGCACGGCCCCTACTCCGGAGGAGGCCGAGAAGCTCGACCTGGAGGAGGCCGAGGCCCGCAGGGCCGCCGCCGAGGGCGACGGCGGTTCCTGACCGCCGCTAATTCGGTGGACGCGGCCGGCCGCCCGGCCTGATCATTTTTGGTATGACCACGCCACAGGAGATCCTCCATCTCGTCGAGCCCGGGGAGAACGTCACCGGCCCCGGTCCTGACTCGACGCTGCCCGTGGTCTTCAACCTCACCGACCGGAACTCGCCGGCCGACGTGATGGACGTGCTGTCGCTGCGCCCGTTCGCGTCCGGCGAGCAGCCCTGGTCCCGGTCGACGCGGCTGGAGCACGTCCGCGCGGACGCGCCGCTGCGTCCCGGCGACGCCCGCCTGGTGCGGGTGGCGCACGAGAAGACGAAGCAGTCCCTGCTCGCCGAGGGCGACGGCTGGACGCTGCTCGCCAACCGGTGGACGAACGGCATGGCCTACGTCGCCGTGTCCGCCGTGACGGAGGAGCTGGCGGAGACCGTCCTCGAAGCGTCCGTGAAGGACGCGACCGAACCGCCGGAGGTGGACGAGAGCAGCGTCCAGATGGGCTTCTGGCACATGGGCACGCACGGCCCCACCCGCAGCGAGCGCGCGATCGCCGCCGACGCGTGGGAGGACATCCGGGGCAACTACACCGCGCCGGTCGCCGAGGCCCTCGACGAGGTCATGCGCCTCGGCCGCGACGACGTGTCCGGGCGGCTGCTGCTCCTGCACGGCCCGCCCGGCACCGGCAAGACGACGGCGCTGCGCGCGCTCGCCCGCGCCTGGGACGGCTGGTGCCAGTCCGACTGCGTCCTCGACCCGGAGGCGCTGTTCGGCACGCCCAGCTACCTGCTGGAGGTCGCGGTCGGCGACGACGAGGACGAGGGCCGCTGGCGGCTGCTCATCCTGGAGGACTGCGACGAGCTGATCCGCGGCGAGGCGAAGCAGTCGACGGGCCAGGGCCTGTCGCGGCTGCTGAACCTCACCGACGGGATGCTCGGGCAGGGCCGGGACGTGCTGGTCGCCATCACCACCAACGAGGACCTCGCCATGCTGCATCCGGCGGTCGTGCGTCCCGGGCGCTGCCTCGCGCAGATCGAGGTGGGGCCGCTCAGCCGCGCGGAGGCCGTGTCGTGGCTGGACGGCACGGACGCGGCGCCCGGCGAGATCGGCGACGGCGGCGCGACGCTCGCCGAGCTGGCCGCGCTCCGCAAGGGCGAGAGGCGGCCGGAGAACCCGGACACCCCGTCCGCGGCGACCGGGTTCTACCTGTAGGCGGCCGGGCGGCCCGGCCGCCTAGGTCGCCTTGGCCAGGGCCTGGTCGATGTCGGACCACAGGTCGTCGGGGTGTTCGAGGCCGATGGACAGCCGGACCGTCGCCTCGCCGATCCCGGCGGCGGCGAGGGTCGCGGCGTCCATCTGCCGGTGCGACGTGCTCGCCGGGTGCATCACCAGCGAGGCGACGTTGCCGAGCGACGGGCCGAGCGAGATCAGCCGGACGGCCTCGGAGAAGACGCGGCCTGCGTCCCGCCCGCCGGCCGGGTCGAACGCGAGGACGCCGCCGCTGCCGTCCGGCAGCAGCCGCCGCGCCAGCTCGTGCTGCGGATGGTCGGGCAGCCCCGGGTAATGGACGCGGGTCACGGCCGGGTGCGCGGCGAGGCGGCGGGCGATGTCGAGCGCGGTCGCGCTCTGCCGCGCCACCCGCAGCGGCATCGTGGCGAGCCCGCGGAGGGTCAGCCAGGCGCTGAACGGGTCGGCGACGGCGCCCAGCTCGGTGGAGTACTGCCAGACGCGCTGGCGCACGTCCGGGTCGGCGAAGACGGCGAGGCCCCCGATGACGTCGCCGTGCCCGCTCAGGTACTTCGTCGTGGAGTGGATGACGATGTCGGCGCCGTGGTCGAGCGGCCTGCAGAGGACCGGCGCGAAGGTGTTGTCGACGACGGTCAGCACGCCCGTCCCCTGGACGGCGGCGGTGAACGCGGGCAGGTCCGTCACGTGGGTGTTGGGGTTGGCGATCGTCTCCAGGTAGAGGAGGCGGGTGGCGGGACGGAGCGCGTCCTGGACCTCCGCCGGGTCGTCGCCGGAGACGTAGGTGACCTCGACGCCCCACCGTTCGGCGAGGTCCTGGAACATCGCGAACGTGCCGCCGTAGAGGGTGGTCTGCGCGATGACGTGGTCGCCGCTGCGGAGCAGGCTCAGCAGGACCGTGCTGACGGCGCCCATGCCGGACGAGGTGGCGAGCGCCCCGGCCCCGCCCTCCAGCTCGGTGACGGCCCGTTCGAGGGAGCGGACGGTCGGGTTGGCCATGCGGGCGTAGAAGAAGGCTTCGTCCGGGCCGTGGAAGGCGCCCGCGAGGTCGTCTGCGGCGTCGAAGGAGAACAGGTGGCCCTGGTAGAGCGGCACGGAGAGCGGGCGGCTCCCCGCCGGAACGGTCACGGGCGGGTGGACGGCGCGGGTCTGCGGATGGTGTCCGGTCATGTCTCCAGCCTGCGCGGAGCCCCGTCCGGCGGAAACGGCCAATTCCAGGCAGTGGCCCAGTTCTGATCGGCCCTGTTCCGACCAGTGGCCCGGACCACGTCCCCCGAGACTCGCGGTGCCGGACCACCGGCCCGGCCGGGGGGCGCTCCTGGCGCCCCGGTAGCCGGTACGGTCCCCGTCACCGGCTCACCCACCCCGCGAGGGCGAGCCGGCGATCGGGGTCGTCCCGGTCGGGTGACGCTGGGCGTCCCCTCGGCCGGTGTACCGAGCATCGCCCGGAAGGCGGTCCCGCCGCCATCCGGGAGATCACCGGCAATTTGCGGCTTTCGTCCGGATCAGGGTTTCCACGTACGTACGGGGTGGCTACGGGGTCGCACGGGCGAACAGGCGCCGGTACACGCAGCGCAGACCGTGGAGATCACTGACAGGCTCGGCGAACGCGAGCCGCAGATCGAACGGCGCGTGAACCTCCGGTGGCGGTGCGGTGCGGCGCAGCCACATACCGTACCGGTCGAGCCCCAGCGGGCGGACCGGTCCCGGCGGGACGAACTCGGGCAGCAGCCCCATCAGCTCGGCGCGGTGGCAGGAATCCAGATGCGTGAGTATGCCCGACTCGACGGCGACGAACGGGTCCGGCGCCCCGGCCGCGTACTCGTCGCGGTCGAGGGTGGCGCTCCCCCACGCGTCCTCGATCTCGACCTGGGTGATCTCCAGCGCGAGGACCGTCCATTCCCGCGGGCCGCCGTCCCGCCGCGTGCCGAGGTCGAGCAGTTCGGGACGCGGGTGGGCGTGCGAGAGGCGGAGCGCGGCGGCGCGCAGCTCGCCGTCGGGGATCTCGCCGAGCCGGCCGTGCAGCCAGGCCCGGCCGCGGACGCGGTCCGCCAGCGCGACCGGCGCGACATCGGAGATCCGCAGCGTGGCGGGCAGGCCGGGCTCCGCGCCCGGCGCCCGGTTCCGGAGCGCGGACACGATCGGCGACGCGGACCGGACGAGCAGCAGCGGCCTGCCGTCCCGGTCGGTCGCGTGCGCCGGGACGGGCGCGTACGGGACGCCGGGCGCGGCGAGGACGCCGTCCGCGATGCCGTAGGCGAGGGTCCGCGCCCGCTCCGCCGCCGTGGGGCCGTCCACCGTCTTCGTGGTCTCCGCTCGCCGCACCATGCCTCCTCGACCGACCAGGTTAGGGTTACCTAACTTAGGCATACCTAACCATCAGAGAGGCGTGCCGAACAACCCTTCCCCGCGAGACCTGCGTCTCCGTGTCCTCGCGACGAGCGGCGCCCAGGTTCAGTGGAGGGTGCCCAGCTCCTTGCGGGCCGTGGTGCGGAGGGTTCTGAGGGCGTCCACCAGAACGTGGCGCTGGTCGTCGGTCAGCGGGCCGGCGAAGTGCTCCCGGAGTGTCTCGGCGTGGACGCGCAGGGCCTCGTCCAGCTTCGCGCGCCCGGCGTCGGTCAGCTCGACCAGCTGGCGGCGGCGGTCTCCGGGCGCCGGCTCGCGGCTGACGAGGCCGGCCTCCACCATCCGGTCGATGATCCGGGTCATGCCGCCGCTGGTCAGGATCAGCTCACCGGCCAGGTCGCCCATCGTGTGCGGGCCGTCCCCGGCGGCGCCGGACAGCCTCAGCAGGACCTCGAACACCGCGTGCCGGATGCCGCAGCGGCGCTCCAGCTCCCGGCCCGCGATCCGCTCCAGCACCGACGCGGCGCCGAGGAGGGCGCCGAACTCGTGGACGAGGTCGTCCGGGACGACCCGGTCCGTTCCGTGTTCGCCCGGCTCCGTTTCCGTCACGGTCGACATGATGCCCCGCCTTCGTGCTACGACCCCGTCCATCCGCACAACGCACGGCGCCCCGCGCGGCTTCCGCGCGGGGCGCCCGGCCCGGTCGTCAATCGCTCGGCGTGCCGCTCTTGCCCGCCTTCGGCGACGCCGGCGCGCCACCGCCCGGGACGCCGGGGAGCTGCCCCTGCTGCCCCGGTAGCTGGTTCTTGTTCTGGTCATTGAAGCCCGACGCGTACTGCTGGGTCACCTTCCACTCGCCGCCGACCTTGCTGAGGGACAGCCGGAGCAGCGTCGCCGGCTGCTTGGCCTGCGTCTCCTTGGTCTTGAGCGATATCTCCACCATGAGCACCGCCGTGGCGAACCTGCCGTTGACGCTGCCCACGTAGACCTGATCCGTCTTGGACGACACCACCGTCTGCGGGTCGGCCTTGAACGTGTCGGTCAGCGAGGCGAGCGTGTTCTTCTCGTACAGGTCGAGGAGGTCGCCCGCCATCAGCTTCTGGGCCTTCTCCACCTGGGTCTGGTAGTTCTGCGCGGTGTAGCTGAACGCCAGGTCGCCGTAAGCCCTGGCGACCTTGCTCACGGCCGCGCGGTCGTCCTCCTTGGCCGAGAGGGAGCTCGCGCTCCGCCACTGCCAGATCGCCAGGCTGGCCAACAGCGCGACGAGGACGACCACCACGATGGCCTGCACCATGCCGAGCCCGAAGAGCGTCGGCTGGGCGGCGACCGGCTCCCGCCTCTTCGGCTCCTCCTCGCGGGACGGGCGGGGCTTGGGGATCCGCTTGACGGCGGGCTTGGC
>NZ_SMJX01000400.1 GCF_004348535.1 Actinomadura sp. KC216 | reverse complement strand
GTGGACGTCCGGGCGGGGGCGGGCCGAGCAAGCCGCTCATCGCCGCCGTCGCCGCGCTGGTCACGGTCGCGGTGGGGTCCATCGTCTTCGTGGCGTGGCCGTCCGGGGACGACCCGTCCGCGAACGCCAAAGCGAGCCCGTCGCCGTCGAACAAGCAGGTCGCGGAGAAGAACCCGATCCCGGCGGCGACGAAGGAGCAGGCCGCGGCGATGAACGCGGTGCTGAACGACAGCGTCGGCACGCGGCGCGTCCTCGCCGGGGCGCTCGGCAGGGCCGCGAAGTGCCAGACGCTGCCGCAGGCCATTCAGGGTTTCCAGACGGTCGCGCAGCAGCGCCAGAGCCAGCTGAACCGCACCAGGGCCCTCCAGGTGGACAAGCTGGGGACGAACGGCGAGCGGCTCCGCCGGTCGCTCGCGGAGGCGCTGACCGCGTCGCTGCAGGTCGACCAGGTCCTGCTGCGGTGGGCGCAGCAGAACCAGGCGAACTGCCGCGGCAAGCCCCGTCCGAGCGCCGCGCAGGTTCCCGGACGCGCGGCGATCGAGCAGCGCGCGACGTCGGCGAAGAAGCGGTTCGTCGTCCTGTGGAACCCGGTCGCGAAGAAGACCGGCCAGCCGCCGCGGAGCTGGCGCAGGGTGTGACGGCCGGTCACGACCCGGTTGCGACCTTCTGGCAGACGGTTCCCGACCGGTGACCGCGCAAGTATCTTGTCACCGTCGAAACCGATGGGTAGGGGGCCTCATGCGGTGTCCGGGCTGCGGAAGCGACACCACGTCGGCGTTGCCCCGGTGCACGCGCTGCAACGCACCCCTCAGCGCGACGCCTCCGGGCGGCGACGCGACGACTCCCGACGAGCCGCCCGCGCCGCCCGCGCCGCCATGGACGGCGTCGCCCCAGGGCCCCGGCCAGTGGGACACCCCGCCACCGCCCGACCAGTCGCCACCGGGGCAGCCGGGCCCGCCGGGACCGCCCGGGCCCGAGTACACGACGCCGATGCCGCCGACGCCCGACGAGACGTCGACGCTGCTGTCGCCCGAGCCGTGGTCCGTCCCGCCGGGCGGGCCCGCGCCGTCCGAACCCGCGATCTGGCGGCCGCCCCCGCCGCCGAAGGCGAGCAGGACCCCGTACTTCCTGGTGGCGGCGGGTGTCGTCCTGCTCCTCGGGCTCGCGCTCGGCATCGTGTTCTGGCCGAGCGGGTCGGGCACGTCCGCCGATCCCGGGAGCAGCGGCGGGCCGTCCACGCAGCAGAGCCAGGACGCCGTCCCCCAGAGCGAGACGCCCAGCGGCGACGTCGGCGAGCAGGCCAAGGCGGTCGACGCCCTGCTGGCCGAGATGGGCACGACCCGGTCCGACCTCGGCTCGGTGGTGGTCGGCGGCTGCGAGGCGAGCGGGCTCCAGCGCGTCCTGGACGCCCGCCGCTCCCAGCTTGAGAAGGCCCGCTCCCTGGACGTGACCGCCCTCGACAACGGCGCCCAGATGAGGGACGCGCTCGTCCGCGCGCTGGAGGCGTCCTCCGAGTCGAACCAGCGCTATCTCGACGTCGCGCCCGGCTGCCCGTCCGACGGCGAGGTCTCGGACGTCAACCAGCGGGCCAGCGACGCCAAGAACGAGTTCATCGGCTACTGGACCCCGATCGCCCAGCAGGCGGGCCTCCCCGCCCGCACCGCCGACGACATCTGACCACCGGGGCGACCGGGGCGGTCAGCCTCCGACGCCCACGGCGGCGCCGAGCTGGCGGACGGCCTCCGCCAGCACCGCCACACCGCCCACGCGCCGCCCGAGGCGTTCCAGAGCCCCTCCCATGCGCTCAGGATCCGGATCCTCGCTCTCCGCCTCCTCCTGGACGTCGGCGAGATCCCGCCGTGCCCGGCCGAGGTCGGGGACGGCGGCGGCATGGTCGGCCAGCAGCCGCTCGACGCGGGCGAGCGCCTCCGCCACCTCCCGCGCCGGACCTGCGGCGTTGATCTGCTGGTTCTGGGTCACGTTGTCGCCCGAGGCGACCTGCCCGGAGACGTTGGCGTTGCCGCCGATGCTGATGCCCCGGTCGCCGTGCTCGCTCATCCTGCCCTCCGGTTCGGTCACGGGTTGATACGGCCGGCGCCGCCGGTGCCGCCCGTGCGGCCGGTGCCGCTCTGCCGCTGCTGGACGCGACGCCCGGCGGCGACCTGCCCGTGCACGGTCCCGCCGGTCATGATGACGCCCTCGTTCAGGATGACGCCCGCCTGCGTCCGGTACGCGGACACGTCGATGCCGCACTCGTCGCCCAGGTAGTCGAGGAGCGCCTCGTTGACGCGGCGTTCGATGAGCCGCGTGTACTTGTCGACGTCGAGGTCCTGGACGAAATCCTGGAGGTCGGCGTCCGCCGCCAGCTCGCGGACGCTGATCCGGGCCCCGTAGTCGTGGACGAGCTCCGTCGCCGGATCGGGTGCGATCTCGGCGGCGAACGTCTCCCGCAGGATCCGCCAGAGCGCGCCCGCCAGCCGGGACGGCGCGAGCAGCGGCGCGACGAACAGGCTGGGATACCCGAGCACGAACGCCTTCCACAGCAGCTTCGCGCCGTCCCACGCGGGCAGCTCGTCCACGATCTTGAAGGCGGGGCGGACGGGCGGCAGCACGGTCGCGGCGAACTGCCCGTACAGCATCCGCCCCTCGACCGCGAGATGGATGAACGCCGACATCGCGGCGTCGTGCTCCTCCGCCGGAGCCACGACACCGCCGTCCGGGGTGATGACCGCCTGCCCCTGGGCGCCGATCGTCACGTGCTGGAAGCAGCGGATCCCGCTCTGCGGGTGCCGGACGACCGCCTCGATGGCGGCCTCGGACGCCACCGAGAAGGGAACACGCCCGGACGGGTCGATCAGCGGGTGGCCCGTGTAGGGGGCGCCGATGACGTCGTCCACCGGACGCGGGCGCTGCATGCACCGGCCGCGCGCCGTGACATGCCATCCGGTGACGAGGCCGTTGATCCGCTCGTTGCGCGGCAGCGGACGTTCCCCGTTCCCGCCGGAGCGCTGCTCGCCGCGCATCTCGTGGAGCTTCGCGCGGATGCGCTCGTGCATCACGACGGGATCGACGTCCGGAACGTCCCCGGCCTCACCGGGCGGATCCTGCTTGCCGAGCGGGTTCGGTTTGCCGAGCGGGCCGGACGCCTTCCTGTCCAGTTCCAGGACGACGGACCAGACCGTCGCGTCCGGCGAACGCGGGTGCCCTGCGCCGATGAACGGGTTGTCGCCCGCGTAGAGGGTGACGTTGCCGTCCTGGGACGCCCGGACGTGCCCCAGCGCGTTCGCGAACCGGCCGCCGCCGGGGTCGGGACCTGGGCCGTGCGCGCCCGGCTGGAGGTCCCGGGCGAGCCGTCGCAGGACCAGGGCGAAATGTCCGAGGGCCACGGTCGGGATCCCCATCGACAGGGGCAGCACGATGAGGAGGACCATGGCGAGGCCGAGTCCCGCGTTCCCCAACGTCCCGCCCGTCGTCAGGAACCCGGCCGGGAGGAAGAAGGCCGTGGCGAAACCGAGGCTCGCCATGCCGAGGAGCCAGAACAGCGGCCACGGCGCCAGCACGGCGAGTCCGAGCCGCCGCCACCCGGAGAGCTGCCGCCAGGGAATGCGCACGAGCACCGTCCCGTAGGCGCACAGCGCGAAGTAGGGGATCGCGAGCATGGGCGCGAAGACGAGAAGCCCGGCCCAGATCACGACGAGCAGGGCGTCGCGGACGATGCGCATCCGGCGGGCCTGGCGGGCGTGCCTGATGACCGGTTCGAGGTCGTACCCGTGGGACGGGACGACCGCGCGGTGCGACTCGTACACGTACTCCTTGAGGACCGCGTCGCACATGCCCTTGTCGAGGTACATCGCCGCGCACAGGTACCGGGTGAGGTTCTGCATGGGACCCGTCCGGGGCTGCCCGCCCGGCCCGTGGTGGAAGAACGCGGTGCTCGGCGGGCTGCCGGTCTGCACGTCCAACGTCGGCCCCTCCACAGAGTCGGTGTGGCAGAACGATCCGTGCCCGGGAGAATTTAGCGACCCATCCCAGCAACCGGTGAGATAATGCCGGAACCGACCGATTTCGCTCCGTCACTCAGCGTCTGCGGCGCGGTCGAGGAAGGGCAGGCCGGCGGACGGGTCCTCGAACGGGGCGACGAAGCGCTCGAACCAGCTCAGCACGGGCTCCAGCCACTCGCCGACGCGCATCGTCTCGGCGACATGGTCGACCTGCTCGTCCTCGTCGAAGCCGATCGCGACGACGGGCAGATCCTGGTAGAAGCCCGACTGGTCGTCGTCGCCGTAGAGCGCGGTGAGCGCGATCGGACGGTTCCGTTCGAGCTCCATCGACAGCGGATGGCGGCGCAGCGCGCGCAGGCGGTGGCCGAGCTTCGGGTCCGGCGGCTGCTTCAGGCCGGGGAGCTGGTAGTCGAGCGGCGGGGCGGGCGCGTGCTTGTCGGGGGCGCGGCCGTCGTCGTAGGGGAAGAGGCGGGCGAGCTCGTGCAGCCATCTGACCTGCGGGATGACCCAGTTCGGGCCGGGCGCCGTCGCGGGGACGTCCAGGTCGAGGAGCCGCCCGGCGACCTTCGCGACGGCGGCGGTCAGCTCGGCCGGCGGGTACGCGGTCCGCAGCGCCCGCGACCGCCGCGACACCGCGCGCTCCAGCACGGTGGCCAGCGCGCACTCGCGCAGCCGCGGAGCCAGCCGCGACCAGGCGCGGCCCAGCTCGGGCGGCACCGCGGGCATCGGACGGTTCACGACATGGGCGAGCACCAGCGTGTCCGCCCACAGCCTCAGCCAGGCCCAGTCGGCATGCCCGGCGACGAGATCGGCTTCGCGCAATTCGTAGAGCGTGCAGGCCCGTCCCGAGCGGCATTCGCAGCCGCACGCGGCCGACCGGCGGCCGTCCACGGGCGGCGGCGGGCCCGGCAGCTCCGCCTCGCGGCCCTCGCCCAGCGGGACACGGACCCTCAGCGGACGGTCCATGCCGTCCGCGAAAACCGCCGCGACGCCGGGCCGCAGCGACACGACCTCGCGGGACTGGTCGTCGTCCAAGTTCATCGCCGCGCCGACCTGGTGCCGGTCGTCGAACGCGGGCAGCCGGTGCACGACCTTCAGCGCCGTGTTCTTGATCACGTCGGGGACGAGCTTGGTCGGGATCTGCTCGGCGACGATGATCCCCTCCCCGTACGCGCGGATCTCGGCGAGCATCCCGGCGAACAGCTCCACGGCGTGCGAACTGGTGCGTTCCGGACCGCGATTGCGGAGGAGCCGGTGCGCCTCCTCGATCACGATGACGTGCCGGAGCGCGGGTCCGTCCGTGCGGTCGCGGCGACGTTCCCGCATGCGCAAATGTTCAACAATCCGAATGATGAGCGTCCCCATGAGGAACGCCTTGTCCTCATCATTCGCCACGTCCTCGATCGCGAGCACGATGTTGTCGCGGAGCATCCCCCCGATGTCGGCCGGGTGCCCGCCCTCGAAGAACCGTCCCGCCGACCCGATCCGCAACGACCTCAGCCGGACGTCCACGAACCCCTGGACATCGGCCATCAACTCCCGCCCGTACCCGACATCGGAAATGACCTGCAGCGCGGCGTTCTGCAACTGCTCCAGCGTCGGGACGGCCGGTTCGATCAGCGACCCGGGCACGCCCGCGCCCGTCACCACGTCCCACCCGTTGTTCTCGTAGACCCGCTGCAGCGCCTGCGCCATGATCTGCGGGAACGGCTCCTCGGCGTCGAAAGCCGCCTGGAACAGCGCCCGCACCATGTCGATATGCGCCTGCACCGGATATCCCGGCTCGGGCGCGAGCGGATTCACCGACAAGGGCACCGACCCCGGGTCGGACGGGTTCACCACGGTGACCGGCCCGCCGAGATCCCGAATGCGCCCCGCCATCGCCGCGTACTCCGACTTCGCCGGCTCGATCGCCAGCCACGGAATGCCCGCGCGGGTGAGCTGCTCCAGCAGATGCCGGACGGTCTGCGACTTACCGGCCCCCGTCGCGCCCGTCACGAACACATGCCGGTTGATGGTCGACCGGGGAACGGTGAGCCGCCCGACCTGCCGGTCCTGCCCGTCCAGGATCGCGCCCAGCTCGATCTGCGCGTCCTCCACCTTCTCGGGGGCCTGCCCATCGGTCTCGGACGTGACGTCGAAGTACCCGGCGTCGAGCACCCGCAGCCCCGGAACCTCCCTGCGCGGCAACCCGGCCAGCGCCGCCAGCGTCCCCGCAGTCGCGACGAAGGGAAACCGCTCGTCCGGCTCGACAACCGACCGCACCGGCGCGGCCTCGACCCCGGGCCGCAACGTCCCGGCGAACGACCCGCCGCCCTGCCCCGACCTCAGCCGATAGGGATGGTGCCCGAGCTCCATGGACCCCACCAACACCGGCGCGATCTGCCCCAGTTCGGCCTGCGTCGCCGCGCCCGCAACGACCCTGACCTGCCACAGCCCCGCCTCGCGGAACGCGTCCAGCTCCGCGAGCCGCTGGTCCGCCCGCGCAACCGCGAGCCTGGCCTGCTCGTCCTCGCCCCGCCGCAGCATCCGCAGCTCGTGATGCAGCTCCCGCATCTCGGTGTCGATCAGCCGCTCATCGCACGGATCAGCCACCACGAACCACCCGAAGGGCCGCTCCATCAACGTCACAAGCGTCGCCTCGAACAGCCCGGGCCCGACATCGGCCCGCCCCACCTGCGGCGCAAGCCGCCCAGGACACCGCGTCCACGCCATCCGCTCCGCTTGCCGCAACCACCCGTCCCCGATAGGCACCCC